>CAZYBT010000004.1:0-46247 GCA_964645755.1 uncultured Rhizobium sp. | reverse complement strand
GATTTTTTCTGCATCTTTACTTCCAACTTCACTAAGAACAGTAAAATTCTTTGATAATTGATGAATATAATTGCATTTTACGTCATGTTCCATATCGAGGCTTCCGTCGCTGACTTCGGCGAATTTCACTTTGGTTTTGTCGAGAAGTTTTAAATAATCGTCAAACTGGTTTCTTGCAATGTAAGCTTCGAAAAGCGTGCCACCGAAATAAACGGGTATGTTAGCCGAGTGGTAGAGGTTTATTTTGTCTAAAAGATTTGGACTTACAAAGCTTGTTCCAAATCCTAATTTAACCATATCTACGTGCGATTCATTCATAGAGATAAAATCTTCTACTTCACCCATAGATAAACCTTTGTCCATGACCATGGTGATACCATTTTGTCTGGGTTTAGTGCTTCGATCCGGTAAATTGTTAAGGTTAAAAAGGTTATTGTTCATCTGAAAATTTTGGCTGAATGAATCTTGAAATGCATTCAATGATTTTGTTTGCTTTTTTTAATTCTGGTGCAAAGATAAACATATTAAAATGTTCTTGAGGGTTGTACTCTAAGGCTTTTTCAAGAATCAAAATTGCGATGTCGTGATTTCCTGAAAGGTAGCACAAGGCAGCCATTCTGTAAAGTAAAGCGTTACTTCTTGGGTTGTTTTCAAGCCCTTTTTCGGTAATTTCCAGAGCTTGATTTATTTCACCAGATTCATGAAGAGCTACACCCCAATCTAGCCAAACCTCTGAGTTGAAAGGAAATTCCAAACTCAAATATTCATAAAGTTTTGTCCATTTTTCATGGTTATTTGTAACAACATAACAAGTTGCTAAAACCAAGCCATAGTCTGCTTCAAGTGGATCAAGTTGGTGTGCTTTTTCAAGGAAGGGTATGGCATTTTCAAAATTGTCTTTTTGTTGCCATGTCAACCCCATTGAATACCAACTTTCACTGTCTTCGGGATTTCTTTTAAGCACTTCTTTGTAGAGTTCACGTGCTTTAGCGGTTTGGTTTGTTTCATGATAACTCCAAGCCAAAAGTCCCTCAAGATCTTCAAATATTTTTTTGGGAAAACGTTCAATTTGTTCGTTGTAAATGCTGATGAATGTTTCGTAATTAGAGAGTTCATAATGGCATTCCATGAGAGCAATCCACGCATCTGCAAAATTTTCATTGATGGTTACAGCATAATCAAAAGCTTCAATGGCTTTGGCATGATTGTCTTGAGCCAGATAACCAGAGCCAAGTACATACCAGGCTTCAGAAGAATATGGATCTTGATCAATGATAGCTTCAATTGTTGGAATGAGTTCAGCAACTATACTACCATCGTCAGATCGTAGGATATATTTTTCGATGATAGGACTAATTTCAGCTCCAGCGTTGAGAGCTTTTTCAACCAAAGGCAAAGTGAGTTCATATTGTTCATGATACAGTGCCATTTCAAGAAATTCTTCAAGGGTATCTTCGTCGTTGCCTGCAATTTCAATGGCTGCTGCTAAAGATTCAAAAGCTAACTTTCGTGCACCTTCATGAGCAAAAAGGATGGCTTTCATCATCATAAGTGAGGGTTCGAAGGGAGTGTACGCAGTTGCTTGTTCAATATACTTATGTGCTTTTTTGTATTTTGACTCTTGCATGAGTATTTCAACCATGTGGAGTGTAAATATGGGCATATAAGGAAATTGTTGAATACCAAGTTCTATGACTATTTTGGCATAAGTATGGCTTTTTTGTTCACCAGGAATTGAAATTTCAGTGCTGTAGTAACGAAACAATTCAATGAGTTCTCTCGCTGTAAAACTGTCGCGAGATTTATTTTCAAAATCGCTTACGAGTGATTCCACATCACCATGGAAGGCGTCGAAGTTTTCATCGTCGTCGTCTTCATCGTCCCAATCAGAAGGAAATAAACTCATTGCTCAAAAATATTAAAGTTGTACGATGAAAAAAGTGGAATTTTAAAAAACCATCGACATGTTTTGCACAAAGGTACAAAAACCAAGTTAAGGATTCGTTATTTCTTGGCAAAGTTCAGTTAGAACTCCATTGGTTGATTTTGGATGTAAAAATGCAATTTTTTTATTATCGGCTCCTGCCTTCGGAGAGGCGTGAATGAGTTTAAAAGACTGATTTTCTTTTTCTCTTAATTCGATTTCAATATTCTCTGATTCAAAAGCCAAATGATGAATGCCTTCACCTTTTTTTTCGATGAACTTGGCAATTGTGGAGTCAGGATGAGTTGCCGCCAAGAGCTCAAATTTTATATCGCCCAATTTAAAGAATGATGTAATCACCATTTCGCTTTCTACTTCTTCTCGTTTATAAGGTTCAACTCCTAATAGTTTGGTAAATAATTTTTCGGAAGCTTCTAAATCTAATACGGCAATACCGATATGTTCGAGTTTTTTTGGCATGTTGAATGGTTTTAAGAAAATATTGTTGCAAATTAAACAAAACAGAAACTATTTTGATGATTGAGTGTTACTTTTGCAGTTTAGAAACAATCTAAATTAATCCAAATAAGTATAAATATTCCTATCATGAAATTGCCAATATATTTAGACAACAATGCTACAACCCAATTAGATCCTAGGGTATTTGAAGTAATGACACCATATTTCTTAGAAAGTTATGGTAATGCTGCCAGCAAGAGCCACGCTTTTGGATGGAAGGCAGAAGAAGCAGTTGATTATGCTAGAGAGCAAATTGCAAAGTTGATTGGCGCTAATGAAAAAGAAATCATCTTTACTAGCGGTGCAACCGAGAGTAATAACTTAGCAATCAAAGGAGTTTTTGAAATGTATGCCGCTAAGGGCAATCATTTTATCACCGTTTCTACAGAGCACAAGGCTGTTTTAGATACGTGTAAGCATTTGGAAAAACTCGGTGCAGAAATTACATATTTACCTGTTGGAGGGGATGGACTTATTTCATTAAATCAAATTGCAGAAGCAATTAAATCCAATACTGTTCTCGTTTCAGTGATGTATGGTAACAATGAATTGGGAACGATCCAACCTATTCGTGAGATTGGAAAACTTTGCAAAGAACATGGGATTTTGTTTCATACCGATGCGACTCAGGCAGTTGGTAAAATTCCTGTAAATGTATTGGAAGATCATATTGATTTAATGAGTTTCACAGGACATAAAATGTACGGACCTAAAGGTGTAGGCGCGCTTTATGTTAGAAGAAAAAATCCTAGGGTAAAAGTAACAGCTCAAATGGATGGTGGCGGACACGAAAGAGGGATGCGAAGTGGTACATTAAACGTTCCGGGAATTGTGGGTTTTGGTAAAGCTTGCGAACTAGCAAGATTAGAGATGGAATCAGAAGGCAAGAGATTACAAGCGTTGAGAGATAAACTTGAGAACGCATTGTTACAACTCGAAGAAAGCTATGTGAATGGAAGCGTTGAACATCGTTTGCCTCATACTACAAACATTAGTTTCAAATATGTTGAAGGTGAAGGGTTGATGATGGGTATTAAAGATATTGCTGTTTCATCGGGTTCGGCTTGTACAAGTGCATCTTTGGAACCTAGTTATGTGTTGAAAAACTTGGGTTTAGATGATGAATTGGCTCATAGTTCTTTAAGGTTTGGATTAGGAAGATTTACAACCGAGGAAGAAATTGATTTTACTATCAAATGTGTAACGGAAGCAGTGAATAAATTAAGAGATATGAGTCCTTTATGGGAAATGTTTAAAGAGGGAATTGATTTGAAATCAGTTCAATGGACGGAACATTGATTTCATCGAAATTTAGGAACAAGCACTTTTAATTTAGAAAGATTTTAAATAATTTTGTAAAAACAACGAATAAGATATAAATATGGCATATTCAGATAAAGTAGTAGATCACTACACCAATCCTAGAAATATTGGCACTTTAGATAAAGGTAGTAAGTCGGTTGGAACAGGTTTAGTTGGTGCGCCTGAGTGCGGAGACGTAATGCGTTTGCAAATTCAAGTGAACGACGAAACTGGCGTAATTGAAGATGCGAAGTTTAAAACATTTGGCTGTGGTTCAGCAATTGCTTCTTCATCTTTGGCCACTGAATGGTTGAAAGGAAAAACAATTGATCAAGCGCTAACAATTGACAACATGGAAATTGTTGAGGAATTGGCTTTGCCACCTGTGAAAATACATTGTTCAGTGTTGGCAGAAGATGCAATTCGTTCTGCAATCAACGATTACAGAGTAAAACAAGGTTTAGAACCATTAGAATTCGAAAAATCTCACCACTAATTTACTTTGTATGTTGGCTGACGCTGGTGCAATAACCATTACCGATAAAGCTTTAAACAAAGCTTATGACTTGATGCGCGATGCAAATATTGCGGCTCCTGAGTATTTTTTGCGCGTTGGAGTTAAAGGCGGTGGATGTTCGGGATTAACGTATGAATTAGATTTCGACAATGAATCGAAAACGGGTGACATGGAGTTTGGTAATGAAAAATTGAAGATAGTTTGCGACATGAAGAGCTTTCTCTATTTGTGTGGAACTGAATTGGATTTCTCTGATGGATTGAACGGAAAAGGATTTAATTTCATCAATCCAAATGCATCTAGAACATGCGGTTGCGGAGAGAGTTTTTCTATATAAATGGAAACTTTAATCATTCATACACCGTTTATTCAACTTAATTCAGCATTAAAACTAATGGGTTGGGTAGAATCCGGTAGCATTGCCAATGAAGTCATTGAAATGGAATTAGTGAAGGTGAATGGACAAACAGAATTGCGTAAAAGGAATAAAATTTATCCAGGAATGACCATTGAATTTGAGGGACAAATTGCTAAAATCGAACAAGGTTAAGATTCTTTAGTTGCAGGTTCAACTGATAAAAATCATAAAGTACCATGATAATCATCATGGTATTTTTTTTGTCCTTTTTTGAACTTTGAATCATGGAAACAAAATCACAGAAATACCTTCACGAGTTGCACGCAGAACACAATGAATTTTTGTCAATTTTGGCATTTGCTAAAGATGAAATTAAAACGTTTAAAAATAGATTAAGTGAAGTTGTAACGGCCAATAACAAGCAAGATATATTGGCTCAAGTTGAACATTTTGAAAATCAATTTATTCGACACAATGAAGTAATCGATGAGTTAAAGCATGAGATTCATGAGTGTGAGGTAAGTATTGCCAAATTAGCTGAGGCCAATAATGTAGCAACAGATCACAGAAAGGCCGATGACCACGCAGAATTACGCGATCAAATGGAAACATTCAATAAAATTTATGGTGAATTGAAAGCTGAATTTAAAAGGTTTTTAGAAAAAACCTTTTAAATCACAACGTTCACGATTCTGTTTTTAACTACAATGATTTTTTTGGGCGCTTTTCCTTCCGTCCATTTCAAAACAATTTCGTTGGTTAAAACTGCAGCCTCAATTTCTTCAACACCCGCATCGGTTGGAAATTCCAATTGTGTGCGGGTTTTTCCGTTAATGCTAATTGGATAATTAAAACTATTTTCAACCAAGTAGCTTTGATTGAAATTAGGCCAATTGGAAACATGAATGCTATCAGCGTTTCCTAGGGCATTCCAAAGCTCTTCGGTAACGTGGGGTGCAAAAGGTGCCAACAATATTAATAGTGGTTCTAAAATTTCCTTTTTATTGCATTTGAGTGATCCCAATTCATTCACACAAACCATGAAAGCAGAAACAGAAGTATTGAAACTCATTGATTCTATATCTTCAGTTACTTTTTTGATGGTTTTATGTAATATTTTCAGCTCCTCAGGAGTTGCTTTTTCAGAAGAAACCGTGAATTGTTCATTTTGAAAGAACAAACGCCAAAATTTACCTAAAAATCTAGAAACACCCTCTATTCCATGGGTATTCCAAGGTTTACTATCTGTGAGTGGACCTAGAAACATTTCGTAAAGTCTGAGGGTATCTGCGCCATATTTTTCACATACATCGTCTGGATTCACAACATTTCCCCATCTTTTGCTCATTTTTTGACCATCTTCACCCATGATCATTCCTTGGTTTACCAATCTTTTGAAAGGTTCATCCCAACTCAAATATCCCAAGTCATATAAGAACTTTGTCCAAAATCGGCTATATAACAAATGCCCAGTAGCATGCTCGCTACCTCCAACATATAAATCTACTTGATTCCAATAATCGAGACAATCTTTTGAAGCAAAAGCATCTTGGTTATTTGGATCCATATACCTTAAGAAATACCAACTACTTCCAGCCCAACCAGGCATGGTATCTGTTTCCCTTTTGCCCTCAGTTGTATTCACCCAGCTTTCTACAGCAGCTAATGGACTTTCACCCGTACCAGTAGGTTTGTATGATTCCACTTTAGGCAATTCAACAGGAAGATTTTGAACAAGTTGAGGTAAGTTTTCTTTAAAAATAATTGGGAATGGTTCTCCCCAATAGCGCTGACGTCCAAATCCTGCTTCACGCAATTTATAATTGACTTTTTTCGTGCCAATATTGAGTTTTTCAACTTCTTCAATTGCCTTTTTGATAGCTTGTTTAACAGTTAAGCCGTTTAAAAACTCACTGTTGAAGCAAATGCCATCTTTTGCGCTAAATGCCTCATTTAATGGAAGTTCAAGATCTGAGTCTGCAGGTTTTATAACAGGAATGATATCCAAGCCAAACGCTTTTGCAAATTCAAAATCTCTTTCATCATGAGCTGGAACAGCCATAATGGCACCAGTTCCGTATCCTGCCAACACATAATCGCTTACCCAAATGGGAATTTGTTTTTGAGAAAATGGATTTAGGGCAAATGCACCCGTAAATACACCCGTTTTTTGTGTATCTGCCATTCGTTCAATTTCACTTCTATTTTTTGCTTTTTGCGCATACGCTAAAACTTCTTCTTTTTGAGAATCGCTGCAAATATTCTCCAAAAGTTCGCTTTCAGGCGCTATAACCATGAAAGTTGCACCAAATAGAGTATCCGGACGCGTGGTGAAAATTCTAATTGGAGCCGAATGTCCCTCAATCATAAAATCAATTTCAGCACCTTCGCTTCTACCAATCCAATTTCGCTGAATTTCTTTGATAGAATCTGACCATTGAATGGTATCTAAACCCGCGAGTAATTTATCGGCATAGGCAGTTATTCTGAGGCTCCACTGCTTCATTTTTTTACGTACAACGGGGTATCCACCTCTTTCGCTTACACCGTTTACAACTTCCTCATTTGCAAGCACAGTTCCCATGGCTTCGCACCAGTTAACGGTGGTTTCATCTACAAATGCAAGTCGATATTGATTTAAAACTTCTTCTTGTTTTGAGGGACTAAAACTGTTCCATTCATTAGCAGTGAAAATATGAATTTTCCCAGAGTGCGCATTTATATTTAAGTTTCCATTTTGCGAAAACTGCAAAACTAAATCAGAAATTTTTTCAGCTTTTTGCGAATTTTTATTGTACCAATGTTCAAAAAATAAAGAAAATATCCACTGTGTCCATTTGTAATAACTTGGATCACAGGTTTTTACTTGTCGATCCCAATCGAAACAAAATCCCATTTTGTCTAATTGTTCTCTAAAACGTAAAATATTTTGCTCGGTGGTAACTGCAGGATGTTGACCAGTTTGAATGGCATATTGTTCAGCGGGTAAGCCGAAAGCGTCGTAACCCATTGGATGTAAGACATTAAAGCCGTTCAATCTTTTATATCTCGATACAATATCACTGGCAATATATCCTAGTGGATGACCAACATGTAAACCTGCCCCAGAAGGATAAGGGAACATGTCGAGGGCATAAAATTTAGGTTTAGAAGGGTTTTCAGTAACCTTGTACAATTGCGAATCTTTCCAATGTTTTTGCCATTTAGATTCGATTTCGTTGAAATTATATTGATAAGAAATAGACATTCCGGATGCAAAAATACAAAGGTAGCTTCTTTTTAACGACCTTTGTACTGAAATGGCAGAAAGTAATTTTATTGATTACGTTAAAATATGTTGTCGAAGTGGCAATGGTGGTGCGGGAAGTAAGCATTATAACCGTACTAAAATTAATCCTAGAGGAGGTCCCGATGGCGGAGATGGAGGAAAAGGTGGAGATATCGTTTTAAAGGGAAACACTCAATTATGGACATTATTACATTTGAAATTTCGGAAGCATGTGATGGCTGAACATGGAAAGCCTGGTAGTGAAAATACGAGCACCGGTGCATCTGGAGACAGCATTGTGTTGGAAGTACCATTGGGAACTGTTGCGAAAGATGCTGAAACAGGAGAGATCTTGTTTGAAATTACTGAAGATGGAGAGAAAAAAGTGTTGGTTCCAGGCGGTAGAGGCGGACTGGGGAACGCGCATTTTGCAACAAGTACGAATCAAGCACCTCAATATGCTCAACCAGGAGAACCAGGTGTCGAGCGTTGGATTGTTTTAGAACTGAAAGTTTTAGCCGATGTGGGATTGGTTGGCTTTCCGAATGCCGGTAAAAGTACTTTGTTGAGCGTGATTACCGCGGCGAAGCCAGAAATAGCAGACTATCCGTTTACAACTTTGGTTCCAAATTTGGGGGTAGTAAAATATCGAGATTTCAGGAGCTTTGTAATGGCAGATATTCCAGGAATTATCGAAGGCGCCCATTTGGGTAGAGGATTAGGACATCGATTTTTAAAGCACATTGAACGAAATGCAGTGCTTTTGCTTTTAATTCCCGCCGATAGCACCAATCATCGCAAAGAATACGACACTTTGGTCAATGAATTAAGAGAGTTTAACGACGAATTAGGAATGAAAGACCGCATTGTGGCTATTAGTAAATCTGAGATGTTAGATGATGAGTTGAAAGCTGAAATTACCCGTGAAATGGGTGATGTTAAGGTGCTGTTCTTTAGCTCCGTGACCGAGCAAGGCCTAGATAAATTAAAAGATGAATTGTATCGTGCTATCCAAGAGAATGCACAACATTCATGAAGAATGCTTATTTTTGCTTGTTAACTGTTAGTATTAAAATAGATTATATAAAATCATGAAAACGATAAAAAGTGTTGGTTTATTTTTCATTTGCTTGGTGTCTTTGACATCGCTTAAATCTCAAGACAAATCAATTGATCCTGTTGTGTTTACAGTAAATGGTAAACAAAAAGTGTATTTAGGTGAATTTGAACGTCAGTTTCTTAAAAATTTGAACTTAAACGAAAAGAAAGTAACAGCCAGAGATATTGATGATTATTTGAAGTTGTATGTGAAATTCAAATTGAAGATTCAAGATGCAATGGATGCAGGGAAAGATACCCTTTCTGCTTACAAACAGGAATTGTCGATGTATCGTGAGCAATTGGCTCGAAACTACTTGTATGATAGATCTGTAACAGAATCATTGATCTCAGAAGCTTATGAACGATTAAAGTCTCAGGTTAAAGTTTCTCATATTTTAATCATGTGCTCGAGAGAAGCTTCTGAGGCTGATGTTGCGAAGGCTTCTAAGCGAATTAATGAAATACATCAGGCATTGAAAAGGAATCCTACCGCTCAAAACTTTTCTGATTATGCAAAAACCGATTCTGATGATCCAGGAACAAAAAATTCTGGTGGTAGCTTAGGTTGGATGACCGCACTACAGGTTGTTTATGAATTTGAAAATCAAGCTTATAACACCCCAGTTGGTGGTATTTCTGAACCATTTAGAACAGATTTTGGATATCATATTGTAAGAGTTGAAGATATTCGCAAAAGTCTAGGTGATGTAAAAGTAAAACATATTTTAATTCGTGTAGGACAAAATTCTGACAATACTGATGAGGCAGCGAAGCAAAAAATCAATGAAATCCTTTCAAAAGTGAAAAGCAAATCTTCAACTTTTGAGGAAATGGCCAAAACATATAGTGAAGATTTCAATAGTCGTTATAACGGTGGTGAATTGGATTGGGTGAATATCACCCAATTTGTTGGAGATATTGATCGCCAAGATTGGATTTCTAAAGCGTATGCTTTGAATCCGGGTGAAATTACTGAACCTTTTAGAACAGGTTTTGGATGGCATTTGTTACAATTGGTAGACAAGCGTGGAATTGGATCTTATGATCAAATGAAAGTTCAATTGAAAAACCAAGTTCAACAAAATCAACGTTCTCAAATTTCAATAGATTCTTTGGTGACCAAAGTGAAAAAACAAGAAAATTATCGTTTGAATCAGGTTGCACTTTTATTTTTAAAGAATTCGCTCAAAACAAAGGATTCAATTTTAATGAACGGAAGTTTTAAAATTGAAATGCTCGATAGAAAATACACTGAGACGATAATTGATGATAAAACAAAGAAAAAAACAACCAAAGAATTTGACTTTTTGCGGATGGAGCTCTTTAATTTAGCCGGCGAATCTTATTCAATTGAGGATTTTGGTGTTCGTTTCGTGGGTATTAAGAAAAAGTCAACGGGCTCAGTTGATGATTTTATTGAAAATAAACTAAATACATGGGTGAGTGACCTCTGTGTGAATTATCAAAATACACATTTGGAAGAAAAATCTGTAGAGTTTAGAGATATATATCAAGAATACAGAGAAGGCATTTTGATGTTTAACAGAATGCAAGAAAAAGTTTGGGATAAAGCAAACAATGACTCTGTTGGATTGGTTGAGTATTTCAAAAAGCACAACAACGAATATACTTGGAACGATCGCTTTCACGTTGAAGCATACTATTGTGTAGATGAGAAAATGATGAAACAAGTTTTCAAACAAGTTAAAAAGGGAATTCCTGCAGATAGTTTAAAAAGAATGCACACTACCAACGGTAGAAGTCGTTTGGATTTTGATTATCGTATTGGAAAATATCAAGCTACCGACACGTTTTTGTTCCCTCAGAAGAAAGTTCTCATGAACATTTTCAGTACCCCTGAATACAAAACTGCAAAAAATAAAGTGTTCAAAATGGGATTGGTGGGCAACGATTATGTTGTGTTAAAGGTGAGAGAATTTTTACCAGCCGGATTGAAATCACTTGATGAAACTAGGGGCCCAGTGGCTTCAAAATATCAAGAAGAACTTGAAGTGCTTTGGTTGAAAGAGCTTGAAACGAAGTATCCTGTTGAAATCAACAACGCAACTGTAGAAGCTTTTAAATTCAAATTGGGAGCTAAATAAGATAAGAAAAAGTGAATTTTTTTTCGAAAAACATATTATTCGTTCTTTCTTTTTTCGGAGGGACAATGACTTATGCACAGCAAGGTCCTACATTGCCTCCAAAGTATGTTGATGGTATATTGGCAGTTGTTGGTGAGAAAGTGATTATGATGAGCGATTTTGAAACTGAAAAAGTTCAAATGGCTCGGGGTCAAAATTTGAGAGATTCACAACAATTGTACTGCAATTTATTGGAGCAAATGATCATTAGAAAGTTAATGCTCAGTCAAGCTGAAATTGATAGTTTGCCAATAAGTCAAGACAGGGTTGAAGCCGAAATCGACAATCGTATTAGAGCTTTTCAACGTCAGGCAGGAAGTGTTGCGGATTTGGAGAAATATTTGGGGAAAACCATTCAGGAATTTAAAGAAGAAATTAGGCCGAAAATGAAGGAGCAACTCCTTGCTCAAGAAATGAGAAGTAAAATTACTTCTCCCGTAAGAATAAGTCCGAAAGAAGTACAAAAATTTTATGAAGAAATTCCTCAAGACAGCTTGCCAATTATTCCAACTGAAGTTGAAGTGGCACAGCTGATTGTGGAACTTCCTGTTTCTCAAATTTCTAAAGATTTTGCGAAAGAACAGCTCGAAGACTTACGTAAGAGAATATTAAAAGGTGAGAGCTTCGATAGGTTGGCGAGAGCCTATTCGATGGACCCAGGATCTAAGAATAACAATGGTTTGCTGCCTGAATTTGGCAGGGGTGAAATGGTGGGTCAATTTGAAAGAATGGCGTTCAAATTAAAGGAAGATAGCATTAGTCCAGTCTTTCAAACCGATTATGGTTATCATATCATGAAGCTTATTAAAAGGAAAGGGGAAAGAGTTCTTGCACAACATATATTAATCCGACCAGAGAATACAAGCGATGACTATGCCAGAGCTAACAAACTTACGGATAGCATTCATTTGGCTTTAACTGACGGTAAGTTGGATTGGTGTGTTGCAGTGAAATCCCATGCGAGTGAACAACTTGGAAACAAAGGATATTGTGGATTTTTAACCGATGAAGCTACTGGTTTGCAAAAAACAACATTTGAAACATTGCCAACTGATGTGAAACAAGTTGTAGAGAAATTAAAACCAGGACAATTTTCTCAACCGTCTATTACAATGACACCGGATGGAAGGGCAGTTTATAGAATCATTTACCTCAAAACATTTATCCCTCCCCATCAAGCTAACCTGATCCAAGATTATAGTCGCTTACAAATGGAAGCCGATGCCAAGAAAAAACAAGAAGCAATAGATAAGTGGGTCAGTAAATTTAAAGGTCGTACGTACATTAAAATTAAGTCGAGAAATTTTCAATGTTCGCAACTTAAAAAATGGGAAAATGAGTAATTTGAGTACAGTTGATTTGGCCTCTTCGTTCGAGAGTAAAGTAAGTGCTTTAAAATCAGAAGTCGGAAAAGTGATTGTTGGTCAAGATGCCATTGTCACAGCTTTGGTCAATGCTATCTTTTGTCATGGTCATGTGCTTATGGTCGGGGTGCCAGGATTGGCAAAAACGTTGTTAGTTAAAACTTTGGCCGATGCAATGTCCCTCAATTTCAATAGAATTCAGTTCACACCTGATTTAATGCCGAGCGACATTATTGGTTCAGAAATATTGGATGAACAACGACAATTTAAATTTATCAAGGGACCAATTTTTTCGAATTTAATACTTGCCGATGAAATTAATAGAACCCCACCTAAAACGCAAAGTGCCCTATTGGAGGCAATGCAGGAGCGTCAAGTAACAGCAGGAGGGAAGATTTATCAACTAAACGATCCATTTTTTGTTTTAGCCACCCAAAATCCTATAGAGCAGGAGGGTACTTATCCTTTACCGGAAGCTCAATTGGATCGATTTATGTATCAAGTTGTGCTTGATTATCCAAGTTTTGAACAGGAGGTTCAAATTTTGAAGCAAACAACTTCTGATGCTAAATCTGAAGCAAAACCAGTGCTATCTGCCAATGAAATTTTAACATATCAAAAGGTGGTTAGAGAGGTTCCTGTTACAAATCACGTGTTTGAATATGCGGTTTCGTTGGTGCAAAAAACCCGCCCCAATACGTCAGGTGCGCATGAATTGGCTAATAAGTATTTGTCTTATGGTGCGGGACCAAGAGCGGGACAAAATTTGATTCTTGGTGCAAAATGCAACGCGTTAATGAATGGGAAATTTTCGGTTGACATCGAAGACATCCAAGCGGTGATGTACTGGGTATTGGCACATAGGGTTGTGCGCAATTTCAAAGCGGAAGCCGAGGGGATTTCTACCAATGAAATTCTATCCAAATTAATATGAGAAAGTCGGAGAGGGTTGATTTCATAATTGCAAAATTAGAATCACTTTACCCCGAAACGCCGGTTCCTTTGGATCATACCGACGCTTATACTTTGTTGATTGCGGTGCTTTTGAGTGCTCAATGCACAGATAAACGTGTGAATGAAATCACACCATTTTTATTTGAAAAGGCAAAAACGCCACAAGACATGGTCAAGCTTTCGGTAGAAGAAATTAGAGAAATTATCAAGCCATGTGGTCTTTCTCCTTTCAAAAGCAAGGCGATTTTTGAGTTGAGTCATATTATCTTAGAAAAACATCAGGGCAATGTTCCACAAACTTTTGAGGAACTTGAGGCGCTTCCAGGTGTTGGACACAAAACCGCGAGTGTGGTGATGTCGCAGGCGTTTGGGGTGCCGGCGTTTCCTGTAGATACGCACATTCATAGATTGGCCCAGCGTTGGAAGTTAACCAATGGTAAAAATGTTGAGCAGACAGAGAAGGATTTGAAACGACTTTTTCCTCGCGCAATTTGGAACAAATTACACCTTCAAATCATTTTTTACGGTAGGGAATTTTGTCCAGCTCGGGGACATCACATTGAAAATTGTGAGATTTGCAAAACAATTTTATCAAAAGAATTGCAATAAAGCGTCATCAGTGATATTTTGATGCGATTTAAACGCATTTTGAAAGGTTTTAAGCGCAATTGGTTTGCCAATGCAAGTATTCAGCTCTCTTTCAAAAATGGATGTAGTGTCTGATGATTTTAGACTGATTTCGGTGATACATCCTTTTTCAACAGACATATCGAGCTCAAAGGGTATATTGTTGAGAATGATGGTTCTTTGATGTAGGTATTTGGGAGAATATCCGAGAATCCATGATTCTTGTTCGAATTTTTCTTTCTTGAGGGACGTTATCTCTTGAATTTCATTGGGGTTGAGAAAATAGGATGCCCCTAGAGTTTGGTTTAGCGTTTGAATGAATTTTTTCAGAAACAACGGTGTGTCTCCAAGATCATGATAATCAATGATATTGGTAACAGTACTTCTCACACTTTTCACAGCTTTGTCGGTGTAATGCCCATCAGATTTTAATGCTTTAGATAGTTTTTGTAGCTGACTATTGTAAAGTAGGGTTCCATGATGAAGGACTCGTTTTTTTTGTTGAAAAACGTGTTGTGCATTGCCACTTATTTTTTTTCCATCTAGCAGTAGGTCATCGCGCAAACTATAGGTAGTTTCAATGCCTAAGGCATTCAAGGCATGGCGAATAGGTTCTAAAAATTGTTTATAGTTCACGGCTTTATCCATCTCCGTTTCAATATTCTTGATGAAGGTGAAATTGATATTTCCCATGTCGTGAAAAACCGTTCCTCCGCCTGAGAGACGTCTTGCGGGAAGGATATTGTTTTGTGTGCAGAATTGATAATTGATTTCGGCACAAATATTTTGATGTTTACCGCTAACTACTGCGCTTTCACTTTGCCAGATGATGCAAACATTTTCAATTGAATTTTGAAGGAAATAGGCTTCAGTGGCGAGGTTAAAGTATGGGCAAGTACTTTGGGAAACGATTAGTTTCATTCAGATTGTTTGAATTTTGGGACTTTTCTTCGGAGTTCAAAATTTTGACCGAGGTAAACTTTTCTCACGAGTTCATCGTTGGCAAGTTCTTCGGCATTTCCTTGTTTGAGCAGTTTTCCTTCAAAAAGGAGATAGGCTCTGTCGGTAATGCTTAAGGTTTCTTGAACATTGTGGTCTGTAATGAGGATTCCTATGTTACGGTCTTTTAATTTTGCAACAATGCCTTGAATATCTTCAACTGCAATGGGATCTACTCCTGCAAATGGCTCATCGAGAAGGATAAAATGAGGATCAGTTGCGAGGGCACGAGCAATTTCGGTTCTACGTCTTTCACCACCGCTGAGGACCTTACCAAGATTTGTTCTCACCCTTCCAAGGCTAAATTCGTCGATGAGGGATTCTAATTTCTCTTCTTGTTGAATTTTAGTGAGTTTGGTCATTTCTAGAATGGCCTTGATATTGTCTTCAACACTCAAATCTCGAAAAACAGATGCTTCTTGGGGGAGATAACCAATACCAAATTGAGCGCGTTTGTACATAGGTAACTTGGTGATATCGGTTTGATCAAGGTAAATTCTACCTTTATCGGGTTGTACGAGTCCAACGCACATGTAGAAAGTTGTTGTTTTTCCGGCGCCATTTGGGCCGAGCAGTCCAACTATTTCACCTTGGTTTACTTCAACGCTAACATCATTTACAACTTTTTTGGAGCCGTATTGTTTAATTAAGTTTTCAGACCTAAGGCGCATGTCACAAAGATAATGAAATGCACATGATTTTTTTGAATTTCAGTTGTTGTTACAAGTAAAAGAAGTATCTTTGTAGTGGCGGTACGGTCAGCTCCTCGTGAATTCCCCCAGGTCCGGAAGGAAGCAAGGGCAGCGGGTTGTAGCGACGCGATACCGCCTTTTTTTATTTAATCTTTTCTGATTAAAGTTTTTAAAAGTTCTATTTCTGCATCTTTTGCCTTAATAATTTCTTTATATAATTCTTCTATTTTTTCGACACTATTGTTTTTGTAAATTACATTATCTCCTCCGCTTCGTGTGCTAAAATCATTCAATACTGGCTTTTCAGTAGAATTAAAAAAACTTGATACATCAACTTCAAGAATTTCTGCAATTCTGGTTAACGTATCAACATTTAATTTTGTTTCATTGTTTTCTATTTTGGAATATGCTTTTTGAGTAATTCCGAGTTTTTTAGCGATATAGTCTTGGCTAAAATTTTTCTCATACCTGGTTTTTTTTACCAAATCAGCAATGGTGCTGAACTCTTTAAATTTTTCCATAATGTACTAAGTTAGTCGATTTTTGGTACTAATATAGTACTTATTTTAGTTAGAACAAAATTAGTTTTGTTACATGAAGAAAATAATAGTCAATTTTATTGTTGTAGTTTTAGTTGTGTTTAACTTACAATCTTGTAAAAAAGAAACTACTCAAGTTGTACCAAAGCCAACGGCTTATTTCACATATACTGGTGGAGGTTGTGTTGCTCCATGTGCGATTTTATGTGATAATCAGTCTAAAAATGCAACATCGTACACATGGGATTTTGGAGATGGAACCAAATCATATTCGCAAAATCCCTCTCATACTTATTATTCATCGGGTATTTTTACAATTGTTTTAACAGTAAAAGGTGAAGGTGGAACAGCAGAGTATTCAACGCAAGTTTTAATACAACAATCTCAGCAATCACTTCTTCCTAATCCTAATTTTACGTTTTCCGGAAGTGGCGCCAAGGCACCATGCACTGTTTCATTTACAAACACTTCTACAAATGCAACTTCCTATTCCTGGGAATTTGGTGATGGTTCTACATCAACGAACGAGAATGCATCACACCTTTATACGTATGGAGGGACATTTTCAGTAACATTGACCGCCACAAATTCAACTGGCTCAAAATCTATTACAAAGAGTATTAACGTGCTTCCCCCTCCAACAAAAGTGATTATTTCAAAGGTAACAATTCAAAATATGCCGTTCATTGATGCAGATGGAAGCAGTTGGGATCCAAATGATGGTCCAGATGTGTATATAAAAATTACAGATAGTCAAAATACTGATTTAGTGGATGGTAGTGGTTCAGTACTTGAAAATATAGTACCTTCAAAATTACCACTGTATTGGACAATTACAAATGGATTGACTATTACAGATTTTAATGCTTCTATTTTTGTTGATTTATGGGATTACGATACTTTTGATCCTGATGATTATATCGGATATGCTGGATTAAAATTTTCGAATTATACAACTGGTTCAAGTGCTTACCCTAATAGTGTAACTATCTCTCAAAATGGAATTACAACCAAACTTGATATTACCTGGCAATAAACCTCTTTTATCAGTGAGTGAAAGGAATTTGAATAAACAAAAAAAAAGGTGCGTATACGCACCTTTTTTTATTCTTTTTAGTTCTAATTTAGAACGATTGTACTTTGTATTTGTTTTTGTGACCAGCAGGATTCTTTTTTGGTCCTGAAGATGAAGAAGATCTGCTTCTTGAACTACTTGAACCAAATGATTTGCGGTTTGCTTGCCCTCTGTGATGGCTCTTTTCAGCTGTTGGGGCACCAGAATCAGACCTACGGCTTTCTCCGTTGAAAGGAGCTTTTCTTTCAGTTCTTTCAGGACGATCATTATTACGGCTATTGCCAAAAGCAGAACCTTGTCTTGCTTGGGTCTCTTGACGCACTTTGCCTTCAAAGCTACGATCGCGTCTTTCTCCACCAAACGAAGATCTATTTCTGTCTCTGTCGCCAGAAGGTCTATTTGTATTGTATGAAGGTCTGTCAGAACCAGCGCCACGACGTTCGTTTCTATTGCCACCAAATCCTCCGTCTCTTCCACCAGAATTTCTGTCTCTATCGCCAAAGTTTCTAGGTCTATCAAATCCACCTCTGTCGTTGTTGCGGTTACTGAAGTAGCTACCTTCTCTATTTTCTCTCGGAGCTCTAGGCTCTCTTTCTCTGCTCACAAAATCTGAACTTCTTTCTCTAGCAGGCGGAGTGTTTTCATTCCTATCAAAAGATCTACGGTCGTCTCTGTTGAAGCCTCCATCTCTGTGAGAAAAGTCTTTAGATCTACCGTTCCTAGAACCTGTATCTCTGCCTCTACCTCTGTTTCTGCTTGATCCACTTCTGCTACCGCCTCTGCCTTTTTTAAGTAATTCAATTCTATATTCGTGTTCAACTTCAACAAGGTCGGTTGTTCCATGCTCTTTGTAAATCATTTCCAACAAGTTGGCTTCTGATTGATCGCAAAACGACATAGCCAAACCTTCAGTACCAGCTCTACCTGTTCTACCAATACGATGGGTATAAGTTTCAGGGTCTTGTGGCATGTCAAAATTTAACACGTGATTCAAAGCAGGAACGTCTACACCTCTTGCTGCAACATCTGTTGCTACCAATATTCTTGCTCTACCATCTTTGAAAAGGTCAAGATTGCGGGTACGTTCACGTTGGCTCTTGTCACCGTGAATCGCTACTGCATACTCGTTGATATTGCGAAGGTTTTCAACCAATCGATCAGCACCGTGTTTGGTTTTTGTAAAAACCAACATGTTTTGAACTTGTTCGTCGTCAAGAATTTCTTTCAAAAGTTCGAACTTATCGTTTCTTGAAACAGCAAATAACCACTGTGTGATTTTTGGTTTTTCTTCGTTTAAAGGAGCAATGTCAATTTGTGCTGGGTCTGTCAATAATTCTTGAGACAGAATTCTGATTTCACGAGGTGCTGTTGCAGAAAATAACAGTGTTTGTTTTTTCTCGTTGAGCATCAATCTTCCAATTTCACGGATATCGCCAATGAAACCCATGTCGAGCATTCTGTCGCATTCATCAAGTACCCAAGTATTGATTGCTGAAAGGTCAATATGACCTTGTTCGATCAAATCTAATAATCTACCGGGAGTTGCAATAATGACTTGGCAACCTCTGCGAATGTCCTCAACTTGTCGGCGTTGAGAAACACCACCATAAACAAGGGCAATTCTCAATTTAATGGTAGAACCATATTTTCTGAAATTGTCAGAAATTTGGTGTGCCAGCTCACGAGTTGGAGCTAAAATGAGGGCATGAACGCCTTTTTGAGGATTCTCAATGATTTGTTGAATGATTGGAATAGCAAATGCTGCAGTTTTTCCAGTTCCTGTAGGAGCAGTGGCAAATAAGTCACCTCCGTTTAAAATAGTTGGGATCGCCGCTTTTTGTATGGGCGTAGGTTCGGTGTATCCCTGCTTTTCTACAGAAGACACAAGTTGAGGTAGTAACCCCAAGTTTTCAAAATTTTGCATTAAATGTTTTTTCTTTGGGCTAACGCTTCAGAGTCAGAAATGAAAGCGTAGGAATCACAATCGATTCAGTCTACATAAAGTCCCACTCGTAAAGAATTGCGAGTGCAAAGGTAGTTCATATGATTGAGAAAACCTAACCTTTTCCACAATTCGTCGGAAATTGTGTGGAAAACATCGATTAAACTTGCAAAATTCCCGGGTGAAAAGGTTTCACGGGAGCATGATTTGCCGCTTCAATTCCCATCGAAATCCACTTTCTAGTATCCAAAGGATTGATAATTGCATCCACCCACAATCTCGCCGCTGCAAAATATGGTGTGGTTTGGCTTTCATATCGTTGGGTGATTTTATCGAGCAAGGCTTTTTCGTTCTCCGGAGTAATTTCTTCGCCTTTTGCACTTAAAGATGCTTTTTCAATTTGCAACAACGTTTTTGCTGCTTGTTCACCACCCATAACTGCAATTTTTGCATTTGGCCAAGCAACAATCAATCTCGGATCGTAGGCTTTTCCACACATCGCGTAATTGCCTGCGCCATAACTATTTCCCATCACAATTGTGAATTTGGGCACGGTACTATTTGCCATTGCCATCACCATTTTTGCACCGTCTTTAATAATTCCACCTTGTTCAGATTTGCTACCAACCATAAAGCCTGTAACATCTTGTAGGAAAACCAATGGAATTTTTTTCTGGTTGCAATTCATGATAAAACGGGCAGCTTTATCGGCGCTGTCGGAATAAATAACCCCACCAAATTGCATTTCGCCTTTCTTGCTTTTAACCATTTCACGGTTGTTTGCAACAATTCCAACAGCCCAACCATCGATTCTCGCATATCCGCAAAGAATTGACTTTCCATAACCTTCTTTGTATTGTTCAAACTCACTGTTGTCTACCAATCGCTCTATGATTTCAATGGTTTTGTAAGGTTTGCTTTTGTCGGCAGGCAATATCCCCCAAATATCTTCTTGTTTTTTTGCGGGAAGTACAGATTTCACGCGGTCGAAACCCGCTTTTTCTTTGTGTCCTAATTTGTCGATGATGTATTTTATTCGATCCAAACAAGCTTGGTCGTTAGGAAATTTATCATCAATAACACCCGAAATTTCGCTTTGAGTAACGGCGCCACCAAGGGTTTCGTTGTCAATATTTTCACCAATTGCTGCTTTCACCAAGTAGCTTCCTGCCAAGAAAATGCTTCCATTTCCCTCAACAATTAAAGCTTCATCAGACATAATTGGAAGGTAAGCACCTCCGGCCACACAGCTGCCCATAACGGCAGCAATCTGTGTGATACCCATAGAACTCATGATGGCGTTGTTACGGAACATGCGTCCGAAATGCTCTTTATCGGCAAAAATTTCATCTTGCATCGGTAGGAATACACCAGCACTGTCAACCAAATAAATAATAGGAAGGTGATTTTCCATGGCAATTTCTTGCGCACGCAAATTCTTTTTACCCGTTATTGGAAACCATGCTCCAGCTTTTACAGTTGCATCGTTGGCAACAATCACACATTGACGGCCACTCACATAACCAATTCCAGCTACAACACCTCCGGCCGGACAACCACCGTATTCGGTATACATATCAAATCCGGCAAATGCGCCTATTTCAATCCATTCAGAATTCTCATCACGCAGATAATCAATGCGTTCTCGTGCGAGTAATTTGCCTTTTTCCTTTTGTTTAGCAGCAGATTTTGCACCGCCTCCCGCATAAATTTTTTCTAATCTGCTCTTTACAACATCCCAATTTTGCTTGTTGGAATCTTCGTTTTTATTGAATTGAATGTCGGTTGTAGACATGATTCAAATATACTTTAAAATAAGCGCTAGCCCTATAGAATTTTGGATGATTTTGCCAAAAATTACTTTTTGGTGGAATGTAGCATTTTTTCGTAAATCTCAATCCATTGATTTACGTTCATTTTTTTACAAAGCTCACCGATTAAATCATACGGAATATCATCCATTTTTTTGAATCGAATGCAACTTTTACCCATGTCTAATTTGAATTTACTGTGTTTCGGATATTCCGATTGAAACCATTCTAACATCTCTGTGTCAGCATATAAACCCATGTGATACAGGGCTATGAAGTTCTTCTGAGATGCTAAATTTATAAATGGTAAGGGCAGTTTGGTATCGCAGTGGTATCCATTTGGGTAAATTTCATGAGGGACAACATAGCCAATCATGCCGTAATTTATGCATTCAACGAATTGGTTGTCGAGATTTTCAATCAAAGTTTCTCTGAGTTTGTTGAAGGCAAATAGACGTTCTTCTGGAATTTGAGACACGTAATCTTGAACATTGGGTGTTTGTGCTTGCATGGTTTTACAAAATTAATTAAACAGATAGTTTCCATTGCTATCACTTGCAATCAAAGGTTGTTTTTTATCTTTTAAAAATAGTTCAAGGCCAACATTGATTGATTTCCAAAGTTCAAAATATTCTGAATATTCAGCGAATTCAATATTTTTTGTGAAATTTAAATTTGTTGATTTGGAGAATTTAAATGGAGCAATGATAACGGGAATTTTATGTTGACCTGAATTTTTTGCCAATACACAAAGGAAATAAAGTTCTTTGATTATATCATTGGTCATTGCCAGGCACCCGATTGAAACACAATCTCCGTGAATAAAAATATCGCCACCCAAATTTTTCGCTTTACTTCTTTTTTTATCAGCAGCATTCGGGTAATTGATTCCCAAACTTAAATAAAAATTGCTCGTTGGGTTAAATCTATCGATGTAATAAAATCCTTCTGGAGTTTGGTTGTCTCCCGATTGAAATTTAGGTCCTAAACTTCCAGATTGGGCACAAATATCGTATTCTCTGAAAATCGAAAAAGGGTGATTCGAATTTTTAGTATAAACAATAAGCTTCTTGTCTTTTTTGTAGGCAACCATCAATATTCTAAGTTCTGATTCACTGATTTTAAGTTCTGTTAATCGGGATTTGATGTTTTTAGAACTATGAGTTTGAGCTTCTTTTACCCTTTTAAATTTTAGTTGAGCTTCCAAAAAACTAGAATTTGTAAATGAGTAAATAAAGTAAATTGCAATGAACAGAATGATTCCTGTAACCGCAATTTTCTGATGTTTCATGATATATTTTTAGTTTATTGTTTAGATTTCAATTCAACCGTTTTTAGAACATTCAAAAATGTATCAGCACCATGAGCTCCAGATATCGCATAGGCATCATTAAATACAAAAAACGGAACACCGCGTGCTCCAACTTGTTGCGCCATGTATACATCTGAATTTACTGCATCTTCAAGCTCTTCAGACTGAATTATTTCGGAAATGTCCATAAAATTAATTCCTGTATTTTTTGCAATTTCTGCAAGAACTTCAGGATTTTCTAAATTTTTGCCCTCCGTAAAATAAGCGTAAAAAAATGCTTCCTCTATTTCATTTTGTAAACCTTGTTTTTTCGCAGCTTGAATTACTTTATGGGCTTTTCTAGAGTTTACAACTTTTGCAATATCGAATCGGAAGTTGATTCCAAGTTCTGATCCTTGTTCAGTTAAACGATCAAAATTGCGTTTTACCGACTCTATTTCCATTCCTTTGATTTCCGAAAGGTAATCTGTCAATGTGTAACCTTCTTGATATTGGATGCTCGGATTTAATTCAAAACTGCGCCAAATTATTTCTACGCTGTTTTGTCCCTCAAAATCAGACAATGCTTTTTCAAATTGATGCTTGCCAATATAGCAAAATGGACACATAACATCAGACCAAATCTCTACTTTCATAATGTTAATTTTCTGCAAAGAATGAAAGATACAAACGAATTTACAAGGTCGTTTTGATTAAGGCTCGGAAATTCTCGATGCTTGAGATAACGACCTTCCAACCTCATTAACATTTCCTCGTCAATTTGAAAATCCAAGTTCACAGAAAAACCATGTACCTCTCTTAATTCAAGAATTTTCAGTGCCAGTTGGTTGTCGCTGAAATATTCATATCTGCCAGAAACCGAAAAATTCTCATCAAATTTATATTTTGCAATCACAATAGGGGCAAAGTAAAAGGTGGCATTCTCTCCAAACTTATTTTCTTGACTTTCCATGGCATTATCAAATCCAAGCGTAAGATTCAAATCTTCATGGAGTTGAATTTGCGCGTAAAAGTTGTGAAAAAATCTTGTTTTCGGAAAATTTGTAGGAGAAGGGCCAACGTAAGAGGAACTATTTAGGGTTACTTTTTTATTGGGCTTGTAAGTAATTTGGTGACCCCATGCTGTTCGTTGATTGTCAAATTTTCTCACCATCATTTGCCAACCATCGAGCATGTTGATATTGGCTTTTAATTTTTTATTTTTAGAGGTGTAATTCAATCGAAGTCCACTTTCATAGTAAGGAGAATTGTCGGCTAAAATGCTTCTGGTACCGGTTTCAGACTCTATCCCGAGTGCACTTTCAAAACCAATATGTGAGGGCATTATGCCATATTCTATAACCCAATTTTTGTGAATCAAATAACCAACATTTGATTCATAAATGGGACGTAAAAAATCTGGTTCATTGATCATGTTGTTTAAGGCATAAACACCTTGGATGAGTCCAATATTGTATCTAAAATTGCTTTCTGTGAAGTCTTCGTTGTATGCATATTTGAGCATGACAACATTTAGTGCAGGCACATTGTTGGCGTAATAACTGCACAGATAATAAGGTTTGTCTGGGTTAGAAGTTAATGATTTAGAATAATACAAATCCATATTAAAATAGAATTTATCTCCTTTGTCTGACTGAGCCTGTCCTACTTGGAAAATTAGTAAAGTGAATAAAAATAATGTGAAATGATTTAATTTCATAGAACAAAAGTAATCGAATAATCAGCGGCTTGAATCATTACCTTTGTGTTTTTGAATAATGAATTTATTATCAGTAGAGAATTTATCTAAAACTTGGCATGATAAACCCGTGCTCAAGAATGTTACTTTTGGTATTCAACAAGGTGAAAAGGTTGCGTTGGTTGCGGGAAATGGACAAGGAAAAAGTACCCTGTTGCAAATTATCATAGGTAAGGAGTCACCTGATAATGGTAAAGCCATCATTCGTAAAGAGATAAAGGTGGGTTATTTACCACAGGAACCAGAATTGATGGATCATCTGTCGGTTATTGATAATATTCTTGTTGAAGATTCTCCTTTTGCAAAGGCTGTTCTCGATTATGATAAAGCTCTTGAGTTGCAAAGTCACAATCCCTCAGATGAAGATATGAACTTCTTGCAAAGGGCTACAGAGAGAATGAACACACTCGGTGCTTGGGATTACGAAAGCCGTGTGAAACAGGTTCTCACAAAATTGAAAATTGTTGATCACAACCAAATTGCGTCAACTTTGTCGGGAGGACAACGCAAGCGTGTGGCGATGGCCAAAGTTTTGCTTTCAGAACCAGATTTATTGATCATGGATGAGCCAACGAATCATTTGGATTTGGAAATGATTGAGTGGTTAGAAGGATACCTTTCTCAAAAAGATTTATCGTTGCTTTTGGTGACGCATGATCGTTATTTTTTGGATAGGGTGTGCGACAGCATCATTGAATTAGAACATGGTGATCTCTATTTTTATAAAGGAAACTACTCCTATTTTGTTGAAAATAAAGCACTGAGAGAGGCTGTTGCTGCGAGTGAATTGGAGAAGGATAAAAATTTGTTCCGCAGGGAACTTGATTGGGTGAGAAGAATGCCAAAGGCCAGAACCACCAAGAGTAAAAGCAGGGTGGAAGCTTTCGATGATTTAGAGGCGCGAATAAAGAATCAACGCCACAAGACTGAACTCAATATTTCGATGAGAATGGAAAGAATGGGTTCGAAAATATTGGAATTGCACCATGTAAATAAATCCTATGGCGACAAAAATCTACTTGCTGATTTTAATTACATATTCAAACGCAAAGAAAAAGTTGGAATTGTTGGACCAAATGGTGTTGGAAAATCGACTTTCCTGAACATGATCATGGAATTAGAAAAGCCAGATTCTGGTAAAATTGTGATGGGTGATACCATGATTTTTGGGTATTATTCACAAGCCGGAATCAGGGTAGATGATTCTAAAAAAGTCATTGATGTTGTAAGAGATATTGCCGATTGGATTCCAATGGCTAATGGAAACAAATTGACTGCGCAGCAGTTGCTGCTACAATTTGGATTTAGTCATGAAAAGCAATGGGATTTTGTATTGAAATTGAGTGGTGGTGAAAAGCGCCGTCTGTATTTGATGACGATTTTGATGAAAGCTCCCAATTTTTTGATTTTGGATGAGCCTACGAACGATTTAGACATTGAAACTCTTGGGGTATTGGAAGACTTTTTACTTGGTTACGATGGTTGCGCCATCATTGTGAGTCACGATCGCTATTTTATGGATAAGGTTGTTGATCACATTTTTATTTTTGAGGGACAAGGGGTTGTGCGTGATTTTCCCGGAAACTATAGTGATTATAGAGAGTGGTATGAAATTGAAGAGGATCGTAAATTACTTGAACATAAGGAATTGAATAAACTAGAAGTCGCGAAATCTGTGAATCTAGAAAGCGTTAAATCGAATACAGTTGAGGTGGTTTCGGAAAAACGGAAGTTGACATTTAAAGAGAAGTTTGAGTTTGAGACTTTAGAAAAGGATTTGATTAAACTTGCTGAAGAGAAGTTAAAATTGGAGTCTGAGATAGCCACTTTAAGCACAGAATTTGATCAAATAGCAGCTTTGAGCAAGCGATTGTTGGAGATTCAGGATGATTTAGACCAAAAGGAGTTGCGGTGGTTGGAATTGTCGGAATTTGCATGAAAAAAGGCGCCATGGGCGCCTTTACGAAAAAAATCAACTTAATATAGGATTTTATTGTGCTGGTGCAAATTGCACGTTCATCAATAATTTTACGTTAGGGCCTACTACCAATCCACCAGCTTCAGTTACTGCGTTCCAAGTTAAACCGAATTCTTCACGGTTAATTTCGCCAGAAACTTCGAAACCTACTTTGTGGTTACCCCATGGATCAACCATTTCGCCACCTAATTCTGCATTAAGTTCGATTGATTTGGTTACGCCTTTGATCGTGATATCACCAACTAGTGCAAACTGATTTGAAGATTTTTCAGTGAAGCTGGTTGATTTGAAAGAGATTGTTGGGAATTGAGCAGCATCAAAAAACTCAGGAGATTTTAGATGTCCATCTCTGTCGGCGTTGTTTGTATCAATGCTATCGATATCAGCAGAAAATTCAATAGCAGCATTTGCCCAAGAATCACCTGTTTTTTCTACATTGGCATTGAAAGTTTTAAAGCTTCCGGTTACTGTTGAAATAACGAGGTGTTTTACTTTAAATTGTACTTCTGAATGCGCTGCATCCACGTTCCATTTTGAAATTGCTTGAGTTGTCATAGGATTGTTTTTATATTTGTTTAAACAAATGTACAACAAAAAAACCAATTTTGCACGAAAAAGACAAATACTGTTAAAAAAAATGCACAAAATCGATAAGGGTAAAATTTTGTGGGTTTAAAACGTCTAAATGATTGTTAATTTGCTGTATGAGTAAACACGCATATGTATTTCCTGGACAAGGTAGTCAGTTTGTAGGCATGGGAAAAGATTTGTATGAAAATCATTCCATTGCCAGAGATATGTTTGAGAAAGCCAATGAAATTTTGGGCTTTAGAATTACGGATTTGATGTTTTCAGGAACTGATGAAGACTTACGACAAACAAATGTAACGCAGCCTGCAATTTTTTTACACAGCGTAATCAGGGCAAAATTGATGGGTGTTGATTTTAACCCAGATATGGTAGCAGGACATAGTTTGGGAGAGTTTAGTGCGTTAGTAGCGGCAGGTGTTTTGGGTTTTGAAGATGGATTAAAATTGGTGTATCAAAGGGCAATGGCCATGCAAGAAGCTTGTGAAATTGAGAGAGGAACGATGGCGGCCGTTTTGGCATTAGACGATCAAAAAGTAGAAGAAATCTGTGAAAAAGCAGAAGGTATTGTAGTTCCTGCAAATTATAATTGTCCCGGGCAATTGGTTATTTCTGGTGCATACCCAGCAGTTGAAAGAGCTTGTGAGTTGATGAAGGAAGCTGGAGCTAAGCGCGCACTGATATTACCTGTAGGGGGTGCCTTTCATTCTCCATTGATGGAGCCTGCCCGTGAAAAATTAGCAATGGCAATCGAAAATACCGTTTTTGGTGATCCAGTTTGCGCCATTTATCAAAACGTAACTGCAAAAGCGGAAACAGATAAATCAGAAATTAAAAAGAATTTGGTATCTCAATTAACTGCACCTGTAAAATGGACGCAATCGGTTCAGTCGATGAGTGCTGATGGTGCGACTAAATTTACTGAGGTTGGACCTGGTAAGGTATTACAAGGATTGGTTAAAAAAATTGCTGCAGATGCTGAAGTTTCAGGATTGCAATAATGATAGAAATTGAAAATTACATACGACAGCTTGAAGAATGGCAAGGAAGTTTATTTTATGAGTTATCGGGATTTATTTTGTCGGCACACCCAAGTATTTCAATGAAGTTGAAATACGGTGTGCCGTTTTTTGAATACCGTGGAGGTTTTATTTATTTTTCATATAATAAAACTGAAAATACAACCGTCTTAGGATTTACCAGAGGGCATTTATTTCAAAACAACTATGGGAATTTGGCCGCAAATCGAGGTCAAACCCAGGTTCGGCATTGGATTTTCAACCAAAACGAGCCAATACAATGGTCGGAGTTGATTGCATGTATTCAAGAAGCAATTTATTGGCAGGAGGTACTTGCAAAAAGATGCAACTGTTAAATTACGGCTCTATTTGTTGCGAATAAGATTAACCGAACCATTAATTTGTTTGGGCGCCTTTGGATTTGCGCTTTCAGTGACCTTAATGATATAAAAATATGTTCCACTTGGTACCGGTTCACCCGTATTTTCGACTCTTCCATTCCAACAATCGGTGAGATTCATTGAGTGGTAAAGTTTTTCCCCCCAACGATTAAAGATCAAGATTTCGCCTTTATCACAATTTAAGGAGAATCCGATAACTTTGAAGCAAGGGTTGTAAGCATCATCATTCGGCGTAAATACATTCGCTAATTTAATATCTTCGAAACTATCGTTAATCGCGGCGATGGGTTTATAAATTGTATCGGTACAACCTGTTACACTATTTTTAAATATAATTGTTGCTGTGAAATCGCCGGTGGGATAAACATGTGTTACAGGATTGATGTTTTGCAGTTGTTTTGAATTGTCGCCAAAATCCCAAAAAATACTATCGTATTGTTGACCACTTGCTTCAAAGGCAATTCCTGCAATGCATCGTTCTTTGGAGGTTCTCACTTCGGGTAGTGGTGTTTCGATGACATTGATTACCCTCGTATAAATTGCTTTTTGATTGCAACTATTTGTATCGATAATGGTTAAAGAAACGGTATATTTTCCAATTTTTTTGTATTGGTGTGAGGGACTAAAGTCTTTGGATGTATCTCCATCTCCGAAGTTCCAATAATAGTTTGCATTGTAGGAATATCGGGGTTTGAAAAAATTTGTTTTTCCCAAGCAAATGGTTGAAGGCGAGGCATAAAAGGTTGCATCTATAGAATAACCGAGTCTAAAGTCTAGCTTGAAACTTGCATTGCTACATCTGATACTTACGTTGTTTTTGAATGCGGCATTTGCAGTAGTAGGGAAGTCATTTAACCCGGGCGGATTATTTGGGCAAGAAGAGCAAACAGATTGGTAAATCACTCCGCGTTTGTCGAATCTGCTGGTGCCACCATCAACGTGATCTTCGCTATTATTTCCCCCAAAATATGAGGCGTAAACAAGTTTTTTGGCATCTTTTTTGAGTGCCAGTAAATAAAAGTCGTTATTATCAGTACTTTTTTGATGTGCATCTGAAGTGATTTCTAATCCAAGGGTGCTACCATTGTTGCCAACCCCAATGACAGAACCCCAGCCACTGAAATAGATGTTGTAGCAATCATCTACCATAAATGCTGCGGGACTCAATTCAGGTTTCCCATTTTGTCTGTTACCAAAAGTTGTTAGAATATCAATAACGCTGAGATCATTGGAAATTCTACCTAAAAATTGATGCGTACTATCTTTTCCATAAACACCGGGTGTTCGTTTAATGAAACCTTCCGTTTGTCCTGTAAAATAAACCTGTCCATCACGATCTAAATCAATAAAATAGATTTGGTCATAGGCGCCGGATCCCCAAAAAGTGCCGGATTCATAAGCTCCCGTATTTTTTTGCATTTTCAGAATGAAACCGTCTGTAACACCTCCAAAAATTGATTGGGCAACATTGTTTTGTGTGATGGGGAAATTGCCAGATTTTGTTCCTCCACCAATAAAAATATTTGCGGAGTCATCAAACCTGCATGAATAAGCGGCATCGTCGTTGCTACCACCCAAGAAAGTAGACCATCTAATTTTACTGAGCAAAGGTGTTAATGAGAAAATTAATGCGTCGGTTCTTCCGGAAATGTTTTTTTGAAAAGCATTTGAGGTAATGGGAAAGTCTGTTGAATGCGAGCAAGTTGCAACGTAAACGTTGCCATCGTCATCGGTTGTGATATCTCCACGGTAATTGTCGGCATAATTGTAAATCAGCCCACTTTTAGAAGGTCCACTGTTAATTTGAAATCCGTCTTGAGCGCTTCCTCCAAGGAAAGTACCAGCGAGCATTTTACTACCATCTGAGCTAAGCTTGCTAACAATAATATCAAAATTTCCTTTGTATGTATTTGAAACAAATGAATCTTGATGTACTGGAAAATCATCAGATAGTGTTGTGCCAAATACGAGTAAATTATTTTCGGGATCGATACATAAACTATGCGGATATTCATCATTTGAACCACCGAGATAAGTGGCAAATAACAATTTGGAACCATCAGGACTATATTTACTAATGGTAATATCACAAGGCAGACCAACGGGTGCGGCACCATTAAAGCTACCACCATAAATTGTTTGAAATGCTCCTGTGGTTACTGGATAATTTCGAGATTCGGCATCTGCAATCCCTCCAGCATACAAACAGCCACCGGTATCATAAGTTGCAGTAAAACCGAAATTATCAGCAGTTGAACCACTGTAAGTGCTGAATACCAAAATAGGATCAATGATTAGTGTTTCATTTGCATCCGATTTTTGTGTTTTTAGTTTGATTTGTTTTGAGTTAACTTTTTGGTAAGAACAATTCAAATTCTTTGGCTTTTTATTGGTCAACAATCGGGTTTGGTAGGCCTTTGGCGGGGCAATTGAAAATTTACCCACTGATGTTTCCAATTGAATGGAGTTATTTTCAATGTTCAAGGCTGTTTGTCCCTCAAAATCCATTAAGATATTGTTTGCATTGCCTCCCGGATTGACAATCCAATCGAATTCGATTCCATTTTCGTTGGTATAGATAAGGAAGTCAATTTTAGGATAGATATTTTTCAATTTGATTGATTTGGAGGGATGGATATTTGTTTTCCATAATTTTGGGTTATTCCCAAAATAATAATTGTGATAAAATGGTTCAGGCTGCATGAATTCAATTTTTGAAGGTTCGTTGCAACCATGGAATAAAATATCTACCACATGATTTTTGATTTTAAAAATGGTGTCTGATCCTTTAAAATGAAAAGATTTATGGATATTGGGAATGTCGTTTACATCTGTTACTTTGATTCGAATGCCATTGTTTTTCAGGTAAACTACGGCTGATTTTAACTCACAATAAGCGACAGGGTCATCATCTGATGATTGATTTTCAATTTGGCCAATATTTGGAACAAAGAAATAATTGTTGCTTTGCGCGGAGCAACTTAAGTGAAACAGGAAAATAAATATGTAAAAAAAAGCGCGCATGTGAATCTAACAAATTTAGGCAATAAAGGATGAATTTGTTTGTACTTCAATTTTGGTATTATGAATGACTATATAAATAGACAAAACGTTGTCTTAAACAGAAAAGAGAACCTTTATGGTTCTCTTTTCTTGCAAAAACAAATATAATTATATCAATCAGACAATTGTCTGGGTTAATTTTTTTCAACCTCAATTTTGCCAACGGTTGCGTCGAGTATATCTATAATTTCTTTGAGGCTTGCAGATTGTGTAAATTTCCCCGTAAATCGTTTGTTTTCAACGGAAACGGATGGGGTTAAGTTTACCTGATATTTATTTTCAATTGTTTCAACTACTGATTGAATAGGAGCATTTTGGAAGCTTAAGAATTTTCCTCTCCATTGAACAGTTGTTGAATCCATTTGAGTTTTTGTCAATTCGTTCAAATTGGTCTTCGCTGCCATACCTTTGGTTAAAACAACTTTAGTTGTTTTATTTTCAACGCTCACTTTTCCATGGTTCACGGAAACAGAAAGCTCTTTGTTTGGATACGCAACAACATCAAATCCTGTTCCCAGCACGGTGATAGTGCCTTTTTCAGTTTCAATGATAAAAGGAGCGTATTTATTTGGGGCAACTTCGAAATGAGCTTGGCCTATTAATTTAATTTTTCTTTGATCGGCTTTTAGTTCATAGGAAACATTACTTGCTCCGTTCATGGTAATAATGGTGCCATCGGCCAATTTCAATTCCTTCATTTCTCCAGCTAAAGTTGTATTATTGGAAACGAGCAGTAAATTTTTACTATTTGAATTGAATGTGAAAAGTACAATGCCTGAAAGCACGAAAAGACCAATTACGGCAGCATATGCTAAAATTCTTGTTCGCGAAAATGAAACTTTCAATTTGGCTTTCGGTTCAACGGCTGCTTGGAACTTGCTCCAAGCTTGGTCGTTGCCATCTTCTTCTTTTAATTTATATGAGGCCGATAAATCCCAAATTTCTTTGAAATCATCATTTTCATGGATGGGATTTGGATTTAATTCTTGATTGTTCATGGTTTACTTGGTAGCAAATTGGGTTTGCATGGTCATGGCTCTTACATTTTGCTGAATAAGAGCGAGAGTGGTTTTAAATTGAGGATTTTGTTTCAACCAATCCTCTAACTTACGCAATTCTTCTGCCTCCATTAGTCCGGCAGCATATTTTGTAAGAATGTTTGACTCTAATTGTTCTTTCATGAGAGTGATGCTTGTGGGTTTAATACAACAGAACGAAGTCTATCCCCCAAAAGAATTTGAAAAAAAATAAAAAAAGTTTTGCAGAAATTTTTAAACAATAGATTTACAATGTGTTATGCCTAGAATATTTTTCATAAATTTCTAAACTCGTACATATTTTCTATGATTTTCACAACAGAAGCTCCTTGCTCTAAGGTTGTATGTGGCTTTTGGTTGTTGCAAAGTGTATCAATAACATTCTGAATTACAAACGGATGGTTTGCTGCGCTGCCGATATAATTGCCGTAATTGTTAGGAGGGTTGCTTTTGGCAATTTCAGGCAGGGTATAATTTTGGATGTGGCAATATGAAATTTCGTTCATGTATTGACCACCGAGTTTCACGGTTCCGTTTTCTGCAACAATGGAAATGCTACTTTCAAAATTTTTATCATAAACAGAGGTCGAATAGTGAAAGCTTCCAAAAGTGTTTTCATTTGGAAGTTGAAAGTTTATCATTCCGGAATCTTCAAATTCTGTATTATTTTGGTGATTAAAATTTTTAAATTCAGCATGAGAAATTTGGATGTCGCCAAAAATCCAGTACAATAGGTCAATGAAGTGAGAGAATTGGGTAAAAAGAGGACCTCCATCAAGTTTTAAACTGCCATGCCAATGGTCAGGAACATAATACCGATGATCGCGGTTCCAATAGCATTGCACGTGAATTGAATATATTGCTCCAAGAATTTTATTTTCAATGATGGATTTAAGCCACAAAGAAGGTGGTGAAAATCGGTTCTGCATCACACAAAAAACCTGTTTATTGTTTTCTAGAGCTGCTTTTTCAATTTGAGCGCACTCGTTTGTAGAAAGGGCAATAGGCTTTTCTATAACCACATGTTTTTGAGCGTTCAGTGCTGTAATGGCGTGCTCTGCATGATGTCCGTTTGGGGTACAAATATTGATAACATCAATTTGTTGTATGTCGCAAAGGGATTCAACGGTGCACAAATTATGGAAATCTCTAAATGATTTTTGAGGGACAATATCGGCGGTAGCAATTAAACGAGCATTCGGATTTTCGAGGATATGCGCACAATGTTTTTGTCCGATATGTCCTAAACCTAAAACTCCAAAACCAATTTTATTTTCCATTGCTATATAGAACGGCAAAAATGCGAAACAAATTCTGATTTACCTTGATATTTTTTTATTCTTAAAAATAGGTTTTGTTAATTCAAAGAATAGTTGCAAAATTTGCATGAACGAATAAATATGGGTACAGAAAAAATATTGGTGATTGGATCATGCGGACAATTGGGAACAGAATTGGTTGAAGCATTGAGAGGCATCTATGGCGATTCGAATGTAATTGCCTCAGACTTAAAGAAATCAGACAACCCGGTTTTTGAAGCAGGTCCGTTTGAAACATTGGATATTTTGGATGAAAAAGCGTTTCGTGAAATCGTTGAAAAATACAAACCCACACAAGTTTATCATTTGGCGGCTTTACTCAGTGCAACTGCTGAAAAAATGCCTGAATTTGCATGGAAATTAAACATGGATGGATTGTTTCATGTTTTAAATGCTGCGCGGGACATGGGAGTGATCAAAAGGGTATATTGGCCAAGCAGTATTGCTGCCTTCGGGCCTAACACGCCTCGTTATAATACGCCTCAATTTGGTTCAATGGATCCAACTACGGTTTATGGAATTAGCAAATTATCTGGAGAATTGTATGCGCAGTATTACTTCAATCGTTGGGGTGTTGATACGAGGAGTTTAAGATATCCGGGATTAATTGGATACAAATCTGCACCTGGTGGAGGAACTACTGATTACGCGGTATCGATTTATCACGATGCATTGCAAACGAAAACCCATGAGTGCTTTTTGAAAGAAGGAACGGTATTACCTATGCTTTATATGCCCGATGCACTGAAAGCTACATTAGACATTATGCATGCGCCCGCTGAAAAAATTAAAATCAGGAGTAGTTACAATTTAGCGGGAATGAGTTTCGGTCCTGAGGAAATTGCTGCATCTATTCAAAAGCACATTTCCGATTTTTCAATCACTTACAACGTAGATTATCGTCAGCAAATTGCTGAGTCCTGGCCTGCGGTTATTGACGATTCTAGAGCTAGAGAAGATTGGGGTTGGAAACCGGATTATGATTTGGATAGAATGACTGCTGATATGTTAGAAAACTTGAAGCCACTCTATCAGTAAATTGTCATTTAATCAAATAAATGGATGTTGGTAGCATAAAATGTTGCCAACATTTTTTTTGGTATTATTTTTGCGGTTGAATATTTATGTCACATTCAGAGAAAAAGAAAGCTGGGAATATTGGTTTGTGGTTGCGAATCAAGCACATGTTTGCATTCGCAAAAACAACGGAAATTCCTCAGTGGTTGAAAGATAGAAAAAGGAGTGACACAACTTCAAAGGCAAATGCGGCTTCAAAGATTTTAAAATTTGCGAGTGAAGTACATTTAACCCAAACGGTTTTAAGGGAGGTTTATCAAATTGAGAAACAATATGAAATTTCTAAAATCAAAGCACAAGGGGAATATCCTCATGTGCCTTCGGTGATGATGAAATTGATTTCAGAGGCGAGATCCATGAAAATGGACAAAATGAAAGATGTTCTCACCAAAACACAGTTTGATGTTTATTCAAAATTATTCAGGAAGAGTAAGCAATATTATTAATGAACAACCGTACCAATTAGCGTAGTTACGGTAACTCTCTCAACTAATACATTCACCAAATCTCCTTTTTGTTGATTTCCTTTCGGGAAAACGACCACAATGTTCTCATCGGAACGACCCATCCAATCATTTTCGCTTTTCTTGCTGGAACCTTCAATAAGTACTTCCACAACTTTGCCAATACGCTCTTTGTTTTTAACCAAATTCATGGCGTTTTGGGTTTCAATAATTTCCGACAATCTGCGACTTTTTACTTCTTCAGGAATGTCGTCGGAAAGTTTTTTTGCTGCGGGTGTTCCTGGTCTTTCGCTGTATTTGTACATGTAACTAAAATCAAAACGGGCTACATGAATGAGCGACAATGTATCTTTGTGTTCTTCTTCGGTTTCTGTACAAAAACCTGCAATAATATCGCAAGAAATGCCACAATCCGGAATAATACTGCGTATCATTTTGATTTTATCGAGATACCATTCTCGGGTGTAATTTCGACTCATGATTTCAAGAACACGGCTATTTCCACTTTGAGCAGGTAGGTGGATGTAATTGCAGATATTCTTGTATTTGGCCATGGTAAGCACAACCTTTTCGTTGATATCTCGGGGATGGCTAGTGCTATATCGAATGCGCATATGGGGTACTGCTAGCGCAACCATCTCCAATAAATCAGCAAAATCAATGGCACTTTCTTGCTCTTCTGGTGTGAGTTTTTTAAATTCTTTTTTTTGTCCCCCACCAAAATAAAGATAGCTATTTACATTTTGCCCAAGGAGTGTAATTTCTTTATAGCCATTTTGTTGCAAAACCTTGGCCTCCTCAACAATACTTTGTGGGTCGCGAGAGCGCTCTCTACCTCTGGTGTAGGGAACCACACAAAAGCTGCACATATTGTCGCAACCGCGCATGATACTTACAAAAGCAGTGACGCCATTTGAATTCAAACGAACTGGATTTAAATCGCCATAGGTTTCTTCACGAGATAGAAGCACGTTGATGGCTCTACCACCCTCATCAACTTCTGCAACCAATTTTGGTAAATCACGGTAAGAATCTGGACCAGCAACAACGTCTACCAATTTTTCTTCTTCCAACAGTTTGTCTTTCAAACGTTCAGCCATACACCCCAAAACACCAATAATGAGTTCATTGTTATGTTTTTTGTTCATACGCAAATGCTTAAGGCGTTCGCGAATTTTCATTTCTGCATTGTCGCGAATGGCGCAGGTATTCAAGAAAATCACATCGGCATCGAGTTCGTCTGTGGTATTGACAAATCCATGTTCATTCATGATGCTTGCAATAATTTCGCTATCGGCAAAATTCATGGCACATCCATAACTCTCTACATAGAGTTTTCGTGTATTTTTGATGTTGGCGCTATTAGTTGACATTTGAAAACACAAAAATAACATCAATTTACGTACAAACGAATGTTTCAGTGATGAAATCGTAAGTGTATGAAACCTTTTTCGCATATTTGCAGTTCATATGGCAAAAAACAAAGGAATATTTTTGTTGTTTTTCACGGCATTCATTGGTGTTTCATCGGCACAGAATTCAGGAAATGACAAAGGTCAATTTACGGGTAACTTGTTGTTGAACAGTCAGAAATATTTACGAGATGAAAAAATAGGGGCTACAGGAACCATGCCGGTTTATGGCCGAAATGTTGTGAGTTCAGATTTCTGGTTATTTATGCAATACCGCATCAAAGACTACAGTTTCATTGTGCGATATGACGGATTTAATAATTCAAATTTATTGTCGCCACTAGAAATTTATTCAAATCATGGAATTGGATTTTGGCAGGCAAATAAAAAGATAGGGGAGTTGGATATTACGGTAGGTTCATTTTATGACCAATTCGGCTCGGGGATTTTATTTAGGGCCTATGAGCAAAGACAAATAGGTATCGATTATTCGATGCAAGGGGTAAGATTGGCGTATAATTTAAATGATAATTGGAGAATTAAAGGTTTTTCCGGCAATCAAAAAGGAAGCAATAAGAAAAGATTTGATTACAATCCTCAGGTGATTAGCGGGTTAAACATAGAGGGTTCAATTGATTTAGGAAAAGATTCAACTGGAGAATCAAAATATGGATCTCTTCAGGTTGGTGCTTCCGCATTGAATCGAACACTAGACGATGGTTCAATGAGTTGGCTTGTTGCGAACATCAATAATTATGATCGTGATGACCAATTTGTACCCAAATACAATGTCTATGGATTCAATGGGTATTTTACCTACTATCTTGGTAATTTCACATGGAATTTTGAGGCAAATTATAAAAGCGAAGAAGCCATTGTTGATACGGACAATAAGCTGAGAATGCGCGATGGTAAAGTATTTTACACTTCGTTGAGCTGGGGTAAAAGCAAAATTAAATTTGGAAATTCCAATATGTCGTTGGGTGTTAATGTCCAGGCGCGCCACATCGATCACTTTGTTTTGAAAACTAGTCCAAACGCCACTTTATTGGAAGGATTGGTCTCTTATTTGCCTTCTCTAACAAAGCAGAATACGTATAGATTAATGGCGCGTTACAACGCACCAGCGCAAGATTTGGGTGAAGATGGGATACAGGGCGAGATTGAGGCAAAGATTGGCAAGAAAACGCGAATTTCGTTCAATACAAGCTATGTGCAATCGTTGGCAAGTAATGGAATGCTTGATACAAACACAAATAAAATGAAGCCCATTGAGTTGTTCCGTGAATACAATTTGGAACTGGTTCAGAGCATTGGGAATGATAAATTGAAATTGGGTATTCAAAACATTTATTACAACCAAGCACGATACGAACAAGAACCTGAGTACAATCCGGTTCTTACGATCACTCCATTTTTTGAGTGGTTGCATAAAACAAACACAGGGAAGACTTTCAGAATTGAAGGTCAATATTTGCACACTGGACAAGACCAAGGATCATTTGCAAATTTGGTGGTAGAATACTATTTCACCAAAAACTTCTCTGTAGCGGTTGGTGACATGGTGAATATTGAGCCACATCGATATGAAACAATGGCAATTTCAAAGGAAAAATTACATTATCCTTCGTTTTTTGTGGGTTACGTTCACAAAAACAGTGTTTACACCATTTCGTATATCAAGCAACAAGCGGGTGTCAATTGCTCAGGAGGAATCTGTAGATTGGAGCCAGCGTTTAGTGGTGTAAGGTTTACGGTAAGTAGTAACTTCTAATAAAATGAACTTAAAGATCCCAAATTCGGGTTCTTTGTTCGCGAGAATAGCGACGAATATTCATCCAAAAGGCAGCGATCAAATAAAAAATGATTGGAGAGCCGAAGGTAAAGAAACTCGCATAAATGAATGACATTCTAACACTACGGGTAGAAATATGCATTTTGTCGGCGAGGTGACTACAAACACCGAACAATGATTTTTCAACGGAGTATTTAAAAAGCGTCATATAGCGAAGATACGAAATTTATTTGATGTTTCAAAATTAAAGTTTTGTGAATGAACGGATTACAGATTTAAAGCTTGATCTAAGTAAAACGGAGATAACAAATTATATGCTTGAGCAGTTAATTTGTTATCCGCAGTTTTGAGTACAATATCATGCTGAATTTCTAATTGTTCTTTGGTTTGAAATCCCAGATTGATTGCAATTAAATGGGGTTTTTTTGAAGAATTTGCTCGAATTGTGGAAAAGGATTGAATCTTTAAATTGGATTCTTTCAAGTCGTTTTCAATGCGTTCGATGTTTGTAAAAGGTAGCAAAATTTGTGCGTTACCGTTGTCCGACAATACAGTCGCTATTTTACAATAAAATTCGGAAAATGTGTGATCTTGCAGATGTCGTGCTTGGTTTTTTATTTCCGTTTCTGATTCTAATTGATTGGAAAAAAATGGTGGATTGGAGATAATTCCATCAAATTTTTCGTGTTCCGAAAAGTGAAAAAAATCGGACTCAATAATTTCGATGTTTGGAAATCGATTCAAATTCACATTTGATTTGGCTTGTTGTGCTGTTTCTGGATGTTTTTCGATTCCAATGATTGTTGCATCTGAATATTTTTGGTGCATCATAAAAGCCAATAATCCTGTGCCTGTTCCAATGTCGAGGATGCGCTTTGGTGAATCAAATTCGCAATAAGCGCCAAATAAACATGCATCGGTGGTTACAGGCAGGGTAACCAATTCTTGTTCGAGTTTGAAGTTCTTGAAGTAAAATGGTTTACGAATTTTCATTAAAAATGATAGACGTGTTGAACTGGCTCGCATCAACGAAGTAATGCCATTCATTTTCAGAAAATGCCAATATTTGGTTTGCGAATGGCAAGGAAATATCAATATCGTGCGTGCTAACGATGATTGTTTTTCCCTGAGTTTGGGCGATTTTTTTTATGAGGGACAAAAAATGTTTCCGACTAGGATAATCGAGGAAGGCCATTGGTTCGTCGAGTAAAATGATAGGTGTTTCTTGTGCCAAGCATCTGGCAAGCATTACCTTTTGTTTTTCTCCATCGGATAATTGAGCAAAATTCTTATTGGCCAAGTGTGAAATTTGACATTGGTTGAAATATTCCAAAACTTTGTTTTCTTGTGATTGTGATGAAATAGACCACGGTTTCATGAATCGTTGCTGGCCGCTGAGCACTATTTCAATGCACGACATTAATTCAACGGTTGGAGGTGTAGGAAGCATCAAAGAAATAAAATGAGATCGTTCACTTGATGATAATGAAGATAATGAATGCTCATTGTATAGTATTTTACCGGAAAGTGATGGATGAAGGTTTAATAAAGTTTTGAGAAAAACCGATTTTCCAATTCCGTTAGCGCCCAACAAAAGGGTAACACTTGATGTTGGAATTTCCACAGAAATACGTTCATGCAATAAGCGTGTTCCTTTATTCTGAAAGATACCCGTTGTTAATTCCTGAATTTTTAACATAGAATTGATCTGCAAAAATCAGATATTCGTGCGAGTATATGCAATTTATTCAAGCAACTTTAAAAGATTTAGACAAAATTAGTGATTTGGCACATCGAATTTGGAACGATCATTATCCTGAAATCATTGGTCAAGAGCAAGTTGATTATATGTTGCAGCGCATGTACGATAAGGAATCGCTCAAGAAACAAATTGCTTCAAATGATCAGTTTTTTCTTTCCTTCGATGAGTCATTGAATCGATACACTGGGTTTTTGTCGATCACGAATCAAGGAAATGGAAGCTTTTATATCAATAAATTTTATATTGATACGCGTTTGCAACGGAGCGGAATAGGGGAGCGGTTTTTTGATTTTTTCATAGAAGAATTTTCACCAGAAGTGATACGTTTACAAGTAAATAGGCAAAATTATAAAGCCATTAATTTTTATTTCAAAAACGGGTTTACCATAGAAAAAGTTGCAGATTTCGATATTGGTGACGGATATTTTATGAATGATTTTGTGATGATTTGGAACAGAATGCGGTAATACCAATTTGGGTGGTTAATTTTGCAACGTGCTTGCATTAGTTGACTTTTCATTTGAATTTGCTGGAAGATACCTTTACAGAAACGCCGGATGGCATATTAAACCCAACGAAAAAATTGGACTTGTAGGATTAAATGGAACAGGAAAATCAACCCTTCTTAGGGTTGTTGCTGGAGAATTTGATTTGAGAGAGGGTAGTATATCAAAATCCTCAAGTTTAAAAATTGGTTTTTTAAACCAGGATTTATTGAGTTTAGAATTTCATGAAAGTGTTCGAGATGTGGTGATGGCGGGCCGTGAAGATTTGGTAAAAATTGATCAGGAAGTAAATCAATTGTTACATGAATTAGAAACACATTACGACGACAAAAGAATCAACAGATTAACCGATTTACAAGATCAATTTGGTCAATTGGGCGGATATGATTGGCAGGCACAAGGCGATAAAATTTTGGAGGGATTGGGTTTTACCACCGATATGCTTCAAAAACCTTTGAAAGAATTTAGTGGAGGTTGGAGAATGAGAGCTATGTTGGGTAGACTTCTTTTGCAAGCTCCGGATTTGTTGCTGTTAGATGAGCCTACGAACCATTTGGATTTGCCTACGATTCAATGGTTGGAAAATTATTTGAGCGATTATCAAGGAACCTATGTGATTGTTTCTCATGACCGTTTCTTTTTAGATAAAACTGTGAACCGCATTGCTGAGGTAGCCCATCAACAGTTGTATCATTACAAAGGAAATTTTTCTGATTATTTAGACCAAAAAGAAGAACGCGATGAAATGTTGCAGCGCCGATATGAAAACCAACAGACATTCATTAAGCAGCAAATGCATTTTATTTCGCGTTTCCGATATAAAGCGAGTAAATCAACCGCCGTTCAGAGCCGTGTGAAAATGCTGAATAAAATAGAGCGAATTGAGGTTAAAGAAAAGGAGCGCAGTGATTTCGATATTAAATTTAACATTCGTGTAAATCCAGGGAAGCAAATCGTAGATCTTGTAGATGTTAGCAAGAGTTATGGAGATTTGCAAATTTTGACGAAGAGTTCGGCTCAAGTGATGCGTGGCGATAAAATTGCCATTGTTGGCGCAAATGGTAAAGGTAAATCAACTTTATTAAGGATGATTTACGGCACTGAACCCTATCAAAGCGGTAAGATTGAGCTCGGTTGGAATGTAGAAGCTGCATTTTTTGCACAGCATCAATTAGAAGCTTTGAATTTAAAAAACGATTTGCTCAATGAAATAGGAACAGTGAGTGCAGAGTATACTGAAAAGGAATTGCGCACAGTTTTAGGATGTTTTTTATTCACTGGTGAAGAAGTGTTTAAAAAGGTTAAAGTGTTATCAGGGGGCGAAAAATCACGTTTGGCTTTGGCTAAAACACTCATTACACAGTCTAACTTTTTGTTGTTAGATGAACCTACAAACCATTTGGATATGTTCTCTACATCTGTTTTGGCAGAGTCATTGGAGAATTATGATGGAAGCATCATTTTTGTTTCACATGATAGAACGTTTATAAGCCGTGTAGCAAATAAAATTTGGTGGATTGAAAATGGGGAATTAAAAGAATATTTGGGAACCTTTGACGAGTTTAACGAATGGAATTCTAATCGTGTTATTGAGGAAAAACCTACTTTAAAAACCGTACATACTCCGATTGTTCAAGAGTCAAAAAAAGTTGAAACTGTTGAACCGTCCCCCAAAAAAACACTGTCGAAAAATCAGATTCAGAAGCTTGAGCAAGAAATGCAACAGATTGAAAATGAGATGAAAGAGCTTGAAGTTGCAAATTCGAAATTGAATGAGATGATGCTCGATCCAGAGCTGTCTTCAAATTCAGATAAATTGGTTGAAATTACGATTGAACATAAAGACAACACAGACAAAATTGCTGAGTTGCAATCAAAATATGACAAGGTAATGGAAGATTGGTTGCTGTCGCAAGAATAAAAATTGGTATTTTTTTTGCTATGTTTGAGGTATGAAACAAAAATTGCTATGTGGATTTTTCTCAATTGTTTCCAATATGCTTTTGGGAAATACCGACAGCACATTGCGTTTTTGTAATGCCATCTACGAAGGCGATATCAGAACCGTAAGATTGGTTCAAGAAAGCAGTGGTTTCAATTTTCCGATAGTTTCTTTGGGGGATAACGAAAATGCGTTGAGACTTGAGTTTGATCAACTCACCTCGGAGAGAGATTATTATCAGTTTACTTTGATACATTGTGATGCTCATTGGAATAAATCCGAACTGGTAAAAACCCAATATTTGGATGGCGCTGGATTTGATAATATTGAAAATCAATTATTTTCTAGCTCCACACTCACACAGTACGTACATTATTCTGTGAATTTTCCGAGTAGTCAAACTAAGCCAAAAATTTCAGGGAATTATTTATTGTTGGTTTACCGTAATTTCAATGAGGCAGATATTGTATTGTCGCGCCGGTTGATGGTGTTAAATTCTCAAGGTAATGTTGACGTAACGGTTTCTCAAAGCAGTCAGGTTGAATTTAGATCAGAAAACCAGCAGGTGAATTTTACATTTACTACCCTCAAAAATTATTTCATACCTAACCCTTATCAAGATATTACGGCGGTTATTTTGCGCAACGGAGAATGGCTTGGCTCCAATAGTGAATTAAAACCACAGTTTATTCAAAATCAATCATATGCATACAAGCAAATGATTGGAAGTCAATTTCAAGGAATGAATGAATTTCGTTATTTCGATATTCGTTCTCTCAGGGTAAGTCAAGCTTGGGTAAAGAAAAAACTCAATATTGGGAATCAAAAACATGTGTGGTTGGTGACTGATCAAAGTAGGGTTTACGATCGTTATATGAATTGGAGCGACTACAATGGTAGGGTTTTTTATGATAACAAAGACATTATAAAAGACTCAATTCTTAAACCGAACGGATTTGAAAATGAGAGCGATTACTGTTTCGTGCATTTTTCTTTGAAATCGGATCCCATGGATCGAGACATATATGTTTATGGAGAACTTAGCGATTGGAGAATTCAAGAATCGCATAAGTTATTTTATAACTCTGATGCTAAAACTTATGAAGCTGTGATTCCTTTGAAACAGGGGTATTACAACTATGTTTATGGGGTGAAAAATGATGATGGTTTATTGGATTTTAAACAGTTGGAAGGTTCACATTCAATGGCTGAAAACAATTATATGGTCTTGATGTACCATCGGAATCAGGCAATGCCTTACGATGAATTAATTGGTTACGGTTTGAAAAATTCGCAAGGTAAAAATTAATCAATACTTCATGTACGGAGTAGTGTTCATTTTGAAGTCTTTCTGGGTTTCTACTTTCCAAATAATTGTATTTAAATAGGTTCCTCCCTTTGCAAACTTTGTGATAAATCCCGGTAAATTCGCTGTTTTAGGTTGGTAAGTTGCAATTAATGTGGTGTTTTTGATGTCGGTTTTTGAGAGATAATAAACTTGTTCATAATCTGAAAACTTGAAGTGTTGGGGGTGATAATACAAACCGTAATCGCAGTTTTTTCTGGTTGCCGCGTAATATTCTCCAATTGATTCTCCAAGAATTAACGTCTTTTTATTTTGAGGGATATTGGAGGCGATGAACTCAATAAAGGGCTCCGAAATTCTCTCGTTTCTTTGAAAAATTGCAACCGTGTGTTTGATCGAGAAAATGAGTATCCCGTTGACGCTAATCATTAGAAAAACGATCATTCCCAATGTGTGTAATTTGCGGTGATTGATGTGGTTATTGTCCCTCAAAAACAACAGTCCTATCAATAAAAATATGGGTAAATAGCGATATTGCGGAGTGATTAAGAAGAATAAAGTGAATGAAAATGCAAATAATTCCAGGGTAAAGTTTTGCGAAAAAAGGGAAAACGGCTTTTTGATGTTTTGAAAGATAATGTAGATGTTTAAGCAGAAAATTCCCATAAAAATGAAGAAATTCAATGGCATTTCGATGTAATAAGGCCAGAATCTGTTGAAGAAACTTGATTTTAAAAGGTGGAATATGCCAGTTTGTTCAGGAGAATGTTTTTGGGCTTGTAAAGTGAGTTGATTGTAAATTTGTTGGAAATTGAAATCGATAAAATACAAACTAAATAAAACCGGAATAAGGGCAAAGAATATAAAAATTAAGTTGTTTTTGAAGGAGAGATTGAAGCAATTTTTAAGAAAGATTACAGCTAAAACTGGAAGCGTATAAAGGTGGGCAATCGACAATAATCCAATGATAGTTCCTTGTAGAATGAGATTCGGTTTTTGTTCGTTTAAGTAGAAGTAAAGTGTGAAAAGAAACAAAATGATTACTTCAATTCTGACACTTCTCGACATTTCAAAAACCGATTTATCTGTTGTAAAAACAAGGATACAAACAATCGCGAATAATCCAGAATTTTTTGAAAGTAATTTGAAAAGTAGGGTTAGGGTTGCCAAATGCATTAGGAGAAAGGGCAACCTTACATTGAAAATTGTTGGTTGGAAAAATTTCAGCCAAAGAATGTGCCATATTTGTATGAGTGGAGGGTAGCTAGCAAAAATGGTTTCTGCCCCGGGGTTTGGCCATAGTTTGGAAAAATAACGATTGAATTTGGTATATTGGATGGCAGGATCGAGGTTCATAGCCTCATCGGTCCATGCTACGGGTAAAGTTTCTAGGTTATAAATTCCAAGAAAGGCATAGATGCCCAAAAAAATCCAAAAAATTTGATTGTGGCGATATTTGAACCACTCAAACATGGATTATTTGAATGTAATGAGGATTTGATTTTTGTCAACAGCCATGCCCTGTGAAATAAGCACATCGCCAATAATTCCATCCGTTGGAGATTTGATGGCATTTTCCATTTTCATGGCTTCAAGTACGAGGATTTTGTCACCCTTATTAACTTGTTCACCGGGTTGTACAAGTACTTGCAAAACCAGACCTGGCATTGGAGCTTTAAGGTCAGAAATTTTTGGTGTAAGCGCATTTTCTAGTCCCATTGACTTAAGAATTTCGTCTAATGGTTCAGTGATGCTTGCATTGAATTTTAGCCCATTGTAAAGGAGAGTGAGCGTTTTTGTTTCGTGGTTAATATTGAGGCAAGAAATGGTATAAACCTTGTTTGGGGTAATGAGGAGAAGAGTTTCGTTGTTTTGTTGAACAATTTGAATGGATTTATCTGGGTTTTCAACCCAGATATTGTTCTCATTAACCAGTGAAATTTGTTTGTCTAAAATATTAACTTTCATGAATTAAACGTTTCTATCAATTACGAAATTAACTAAAAGATTCAGTTGTAGTTTATGCATTTGGTTTGCGTTGAGTGAATCTAAAATTTCAAATGCTTGAGCTCTAAATTCATTCATTTTTTTGGTTGCATATTGAATGCCGTCGTGTTTTTTAATAAAATCTACAACGAGATTCATCTTTTTGGAATCTGGAAGGTTTCCTTTGATAACTTTTCTAATTTCTTTGGTTTCAGAGGAAGGTGCATTTGCCATTGCATAAATGATTGGCAATGTGAGTTTTTTTTCTTTGATATCGAGACCCGCGGGTTTGCCACTTTTGTTTTCTCCAAAATCAAAGAGATCGTCACGAATTTGGAATGCTAGTCCAATAAGTTCGCCAAATTTTCTCATTTTCTCCACAACTTCAGTATTTTCAGAAGCAACA
>CAZYBT010000003.1:24120-74065 GCA_964645755.1 uncultured Rhizobium sp. | reverse complement strand
ATGCGTCGTTTCGACAACGTAATCACCGGTTCTCGCGAAGAATATGATCGCTTGATGGCTACTAAATACGAAGAGGAAGAGGCTTAATCGTTTCAATCCTAAAAATACTAAAAAAGCCACCTTTTCAGGTGGCTTTTTTAGTAAAATACCGATTTCTGGGTACATGGCTAAATTTTATTTATTTGAAATTTGTACTATGAAAATAAAACTATTCACCATTTTAACCCTATCTGCCATGCATATTGCTGCGTATGGTCAATCTCTTAGCAGTATTAAAGGTAACGCTGGTTTGTAGTTAACAAATGTGAGTTTTTCAGATGACATGAATTCCCAAAAATTTTTCGAAAACGTAACGAAAATTGGTTTAACAGTGTCTGCTTCAAAAAAATTAATGACACTAAGTTTTGCAGAATTACATGGTGGTGCTGGTCTCGATTATTATTCTTGGAAAGCTGTGGATAATGCTTCTAGCCAAGATGTAGCAAGTTATAATGCCCTGTATTTGGATTTTCATGCATTTCTTAAAAGAAATGTGACCACTGCATTAAATATAAGTGCTGGGTTGGCTTATGCTATTGGAATCAATGGAAAGCAAGTAATTACTCTGTCTGGAAATGAATATGCTATTTTTGATGACAATGCGCTCAGTAGAAATAATTTTAATTTGCTTATAATAGCTGATTATCAATTAATTAACCTAGTCGGTGTGTTTGCTGAATATCGTTTGGGACTGATGAACATTGAAGGTAAATGGAATTCAGGGAATCAAGTTACAACACTCGGAAGTTTTAGGTTGGGTGTATGTAAACAATTTTAATCCTAAACATCAAATTGCTTTTGGTACAAATTCCAATACATCCCCTCTTCCTGCAATAACGAAGCATGGTTGCCCTTTTCCTTGATTTCTCCCTTTTCTAAAACCAATATTTCATCGCATTTTTGAATGGTACTTAGTCGATGTGCTATGACTATCGCCGTTCTGCCTTCTAACAACATCGCGATTGCTTTTTGTATCAATTCCTCTGTTTGTGAGTCGATTGAACTTGTTGCTTCATCCAATACAATCATATCTGGATTCATAGCCAAAGCCCTAATGAAAGATATCAATTGACGCTGCCCTTGTGATAACGACAATCCCCGTTCCATCACGTTGTAATCAAATCCGCCAGGGAGCTTTTCAATAAAATCGTAAGCCCCAATTTCTTTGGCAACTTTTTCTATAGATTCAGATGATACCCCGTCATTTTTAAGGACCAAATTGCTTTTGATACTTCCTGAAAATAAGAAAACATCCTGCAATACCACTGCAATTCTTCCTCTCAGCGATTGTAAGTTGTATTCTTGAATGAGAAAATCGTCTATTTTTATTTCTCCCTTTTGATGCTGGTACATCTGTGTCACCAAATTGGCAATGGTGGTTTTTCCACTTCCTGTGGCACCCACGATGGCCAACGATTTCCCCGGAGATATCTGAAAGGAAATGTCCCTCAAAATCCATGAATCTTCGTTATACGCAAACCAAACATGATCAAAATTGATTTTTCCTTCTATTTTTTGAGGGACAATGGTTCCGTTTTTTTCGATGTTTTCTTCAGAATCAATGAGTTGAAATATTCTCTCTGCACTCACAATTCCCATTTGAATGTTATTAAAGCGATCGGCGATAGCCCTTACTGGCCTGAAAAACAAATTGATGAACATGATAAAGGCCGTAAGTTCACCGAGTTTTAGTGATTGTCCGAGAATGGCTGATCCTCCGTATGTTACAATGATGGCGAAAGCCAGGGCTATGAGCACTTCAACTATAGGAAAAAAAATGGAATAGTAAAAAATGCTCTTGATGTTGGCATCTTGATGCTTTTGATTGATGTCTTTGAATTTATTAAATTCTCTCTTTTCTTGATTGAACAGCTGAACAATTTGCATTCCTGTGATACGTTCTTGTAAAAAAGCATTCAAATTCGAAACCTGATTTCTCACTTCTTGAAATGTATCGCGAATTCCTTTGCGAAATTTATTTGCACTGTATAGCAAAATTGGAATGACCAATAGAGTGAGGAATGTGAGCTTTACACTAATGTAAAACATGCAATATAAAATGGCAATTATTTGAACCATGTCGCCTAAAATGGTGATAATACCACTAGAAAAAAGATCGGTGATTGTTTGAATATCGGAAATGCTTCTTGTTACGGCTGTTCCAACTGGAGTTTTGTCGAAAAAGCTAACTTTGAGTCGAATTAAGTGATCATAAACAAACTGTCGCAATTTGAGAATAATGGTTTGAGCAATTCTCTCAGATAAGTAGGCGTTAATAAATCCTAATCCAGCTTGTAAAATAAGCCATCCGAGTAAAATTGAACACCAAAAAATGAGTAAATTGAACTTTCCAACCAAGATGACTTGGTCGATGACAATTTTGTAGAGATATGGTTGTGTGGCAGTCAGTAAACTTTGAAAAACAGTGAGCATTACTGCTATAATGATCCACTTTTTCTCAAATTGTGCAAGTTCAAGTAACCGAAAGAGTAATTTACTCTGGCTATACCACTTTTTTTTAGGTTCCAACATTCTACTCACAAAACTAAATTCAATATTCTAAATGCCCTAATTTTATTAGTGTTGGTGCCGAATTGTGTAAAACTTTTGTTCTCAAACAATTTGCATTCAAAACACTCCTGTGGTTAATATTGCAGTATGGCTCGTCACATTGCAATTGCTGGTAATATTGGTGCAGGTAAAACAACCTTAACTCATTTATTGGCCAAACATTACGGTTGGGAAATGCAACTAGAAGATATGGATGATAATCCATACATTTCCGATTTCTATGAGGATATGCAACGTTGGAGTTTTAACCTTCAAGTATTTTTCTTAAACACCCGCTGGAAGCACGTTCAAGATATAAGAAATGGCGAAAAAACTGTCATTCAAGACCGCACAATTTATGAGGACGCTTTTATTTTTGCTCCCAACTTGCATTCAATGGGGCTCATGAGTACGCGTGATTTTGAAAATTATAGCCGCTTGTTTGAAAACATAAGCGCTCAAATTCAACAACCAGATTTGTTGATTTATTTGAGAGCAAGCATTCCAAAACTTGTGGATCAAATTCAAATGAGAGGTCGCGATTATGAAGATGCCATTAGACTAGATTATCTCAAACGTTTAAATGAACGTTACGAAGCGTGGATTGGAGATTACAAAGGTCAACTTATCATTTTTAATGTTGATGATATGGATTTTCAAGAAAATCCTGAAGATCTTTCTAAAATCATTACGCAAGTAGAAAGTACATTGAACGGTTTGTTCTAATGCCTCTAAATCTTACCGAATATCATTCTTTGGTGCAGGTTAGACCTGATGACATTGATTTATTCGGACATGTGCACAGCGCTAAATACCTGGATTATTTTTTGGCTGCTAGATTCGAACAAATGGAAAAGTTCTATGGCTGTGGCATGGATGAGTTTTTATCGAAAGGATTGGGTTGGTTTCTACAAGACTTTTCAATTTCTTACAAAAGACCCTTGAAATTAGGCGATGTGGCAATAGTATACACCAACATTGTCGAATTGGCCAAGAATGGTTCCGTTGTGGCATTTAAAATTGTAAACGAAAAAACTCAAAAGCTCGTGGCTACAGGGAAAGGTCAATTTGCCCTTGTCGACATTCAAACCTCCAGATCGATTGCCATTCCAGATTGGGTGATTGATCGTTATTCATTGCATGAGGGAAATTAACACCATTTAATTACATTTGAACATGCATTTTCAACAGCCAGATTTTTTATGGGGACTTTTGTTGTTGACATTGCCTATCGTTATTCATTTATTTCAATTTCGTAAATTTAGAGTCCTCCAATTTCCTGGCATACACCGTTTGAAAGAGCAACTTTCGGTGGCGAAACAAACCAAGAAAATCAAACATTGGTATTTATTACTCACACGGCTTTTGGCTTTCTTTTTCCTCATCCTAGCTTTTGCAATGCCAACATGCCAAAGGTCGACTACCTTCGAGGAAAACAAACATAAAATTGTTTTAATCATTGACTGTTCTCCTTCCATGTTACTTAAAAATGACGATAAAGTACTCATTGAGGAGGCTAGAAATGCGGCTCGTAAAATTGTAAATCTTGCAAATGCAAATTCTCAATTTGCAATTATTGCAAATCACAATCAGTCTAAGCAACAATGGGTAGATTCACGGAAAGCCTTGGATTTAATTTCTGATGCACAAATTTCTGAGTTCCCCGAAAATTTTCAAACTTGGTTTTCGGATTTGGATGCATTGAATATCTCACAAAGCAATCAAGATGTTTATCTCATCACAGACAATATGCAGGATGTTTATGAGGGATATAAGAAGATAGATTTCGCCAAATCCAATATATCAATCATAGAGTTAGAGTCCCCCAAAGTGTGCAATCTATCAATTGATACTGCTTATTATATAGATCCAACACTCTCTGATGAAGCGTTGAAATCATTGAACGTTATTGTTCATTCCTCTGAAGTAAATTATCATGGAAAAACCATACTTCAATTGTTATCGGGAGACAAATTAATCGGTAGTCAGGAGGTTTTGTTTGAAAATGAAAATACCAAAGAATTGAAGTTTCAAGTGCCAGAACAAATTCATGGGGCACTTAAATTGAAGTTGGAAGATCAGGCAATTCTTGCAGACAATATTCTGTATTTACATGAAACGAAAAAGGATTTTTGTAAACTTTCTTCAAATGGTGAAAATAGATTTTTTCAAAAATTAATCAAAGCACAATCCATTTTCATAGAAACAGAGGATTTTAATTACCAGCAGAATGTTGCTGCGAATTCAATTCTTTTGGCTGATTTGAATAGACTTACACAAGATAACATGACCAAATTAGATCAGCTCGCTTCAAGTGGAAAGAATATATTGGTCTTATTCGAAAAAGATGGTACTCAAATTGCACTTCAGTTTGGCTTAAAAGGAAAATGGAAATCTGAAAAAGTTGGATTGTCTGGCAATGGATTTCTGAACGATATTTTTAAAGGTATTTTTACCAGTGAAATTGACCAAAAGACACAATTTCCATTCGTTGATCAATATTTTCAGTTGGAAAAATTTCAGTCAAATCAGAATTGGCAACCTATATTGACCCTTGAAAACGGAGATCCTATTTTAGTTCAAAAAGACTTTGGAAAAGGGTCTATTTGGATTTGGCTATCGGATTTTGAGGTTGGAAGTGTGAATTTTGCGAGATCAACTTGGTTTTTACCGGTATTTACACAAATATTGTTGGGGAAGTCAATCGAATCTCAACCAGTTTTAGGATTTGTACAATCAAAACAACCTCTCATCATTGGATCCGACGTTACATTCAATCCTGAAAAAGGGGCGATCCTTAAAATCGACAGTGACGAATGGATAGCTACAATAGAACCTTTGGATCAAAACTTCGGTTTAAATACCAATCTCCCTCTAAAGAAAGCCGGTATTTACAGGCTATTTCCTTCAGCTGATCCTAAGGATTTTCTTGAAATTGCGCTGAATGCTCTTCGTTCTGAGAAAGATTTAAAACCTATTGAAGATGAATTTAGAGCAAAAATGCAAAATCTTGGCGTTAAATTTGTGAAAAATAGTTCTTTACAATCAAAATTTATTTTGGTGCAAACCGATCAAGGAATTTGGAAAATGTGTTTATGGATTTCCTTGTTATTCTTTGTATTAGAGTTCATTTTGTTGTATTTTCTAAACAATAAAAAAATAGTAAAATCATAATGTCAAATTCACTACTCATCAAATCTGTTCAAATAAATGATTTAAATAGTCCTTTCCACCAAAAGGAAGTCGATATTTTGATCCAAAATTCAAAAATAGTTGAAATAGGAGAGATGATTTCCCAAAGTAATGCAGAGATTTTTGATGCTACGGGTCTTACTTTATCGAAGGGATGGTTTGACGTTTTTGCTACTTGCCCGGATCCTGGTGAACCTTGGAAAGAAACCCTTTCATCTCTTTCTACTGCAGCAATGAATGGAGGTTTTTCCAGAGTTGCGGCACTTTGTGGTTCAAACCCGTTGCCCGATAATGCCACCGCGATCAAGCAAGTAATCAATCAATCTTCTGCTTTACCTGTCAATATTCTTCCACTTGGTTCTGCTTCTGAACATCTAGGCGGAAAGGAAATGGCAGAAGTATATGAAATGAACCAAGCAGGTGCAATTGCCCAAACAGATGGTATGGTAGGTAGTGCCTCTACATCTCTTAGAAGTAAGGTGATGCAATATTGTGCGTCATTGAATATTCCATATTTGCATTTTCCGTTTGATTCAAAATTGATATCAGGAGGTTGTATTCACGAAGGGTTTGTACACGTTAATTTGGGTTTGAAAGGACTTCCTACTGCGAGTGAAACGATGTCGTTGCTAGCCGACATAGAATTGGCTAAGTGGTTAGGCGCGCCTCTTCGTGTAATTGGAATTAGCGCGAAAGAGTCCCTCGAAATAATCAAAAACGCGAAAAAATCAGGGATCAACATTCAGGTTGCCGTTCCCATCATGAATCTGGTTTATAACGAATCGGCCATTGATGAATTTGATGAGAACTTTAAAGTGTTGCCCCCACTGAGAACTGAAGACGATCGTTTGGCCCTGTTACAAGGTGTAATTGATGGTACAATTGATACAATTTTTAGCAATCATCAACCGAGTGATATTGAGTCTAAAAACGTTGAATTTGAATATGCGCATTTTGGAACAGCCACATTGCCTTTCTTCTTTCCACTTCTAATGAAAGCTTTTGGAGATGAGCATTTACCAAAAGCCATTCACGCAATTACCAATGGCGCTGCCGTGTTTTTAAACCTTCCAACTACAAGCTTAGAAGCAGGGGCCCAGGCCGATTTTACAATATTCGATACAACGGCAATGACAAAACTTTCATCAAAAAACAAAGGGAGTTTGGCATATAATGTATTGGGATTGAACCAAATGGCTCAAGGTAAAATAATAGCAATTTATACTAAAGGAATGCTTTCTAAAACAAATTTATGATGGATTTAAAGTCGATTTTTGCTCAAATGCGTCCTGCTGTGAAACATGGTTTGCTCGCAGGTTCAGTTTTGATGATGGTGAAAATGGTTTTTGTTTTAACCAATCATTGGGATTTTAGATTTGCACCATACTATCCGTTGTTGTCGTTTTTGCCAATTTACGCAGCCATTATCATTGCCGGAAGAACTGAAAAAATGATCCATTTGACGCAATTTACCTATTGGAAAGCATTTAAAAGTGCCATGCTCACAGTTTCAATAGCTGTTTTAATTGGTTCATTCACTGAGTTTTTCATTTATCTAATGAATACTCCAATCAAGAATTTGGCAACAGAGATTCTCAGGAATCAAATGATTCAAAGTTTCAAATTCATGGGTAAATTATATTCAAATCAAGAAAAAGACGAAATGGTACGTGCTATTAATCCGGGTTCATTGGTTTATGTACTTTCACAAATGTTTGGATTAATTTTTTCAAATGGAATTTTAGTTCTGATTATAGCCTTATTTACCCGCTTTAAACCGAATAAACATGATTGGCTAAATTCAGATTCTGCGTCATGATACGAGAGATTTCGAGCTTTCAAAACGATTGGGTGAAGCGCATGAAGCTTCTACAAGAAAAAAATCGCGCGCGCAGAAAAGAAGGTGTGTTCATTGTGGAAGGTATCAATGAAATCAAATTATGCATCAAAGGGGGATATCAGATTTTAGAACTCGGATTTTGTCAGGAGATTATTTCCGGTGATCTTCTCAGTGAAAAACTTGAATTTGATATACAGTCGATCCGTCAGCTCTATGCTCTCAGTCCCGCCGTTTTTGAATCACTCGCTTATCGCGGCACCGTCGAAAATGCATTGGCTGTTGTTGCTATTCCACAGCGGAAATTGTTCATTGAAGATATTGATTCTGAGGGACTTTTCTTTGTTGCAGAATCGGTGGAGAAGCCAGGAAATCTTGGTGCAATTTTAAGAACTGCCGACGCGTCAAATATTTCAGCACTCATTGTATGTGATGAATTGGTAGATATTTATCATCCAAATGTCATTCGCAATAGTTTGGGTTGTGTTTTCACAGTTCCTGTGATTGTTTGTTCAAGTCAACGGGCTATAGACGAATTTAATCGAAAAAAGATTTGCATTTTTTCAACTTTTATGGAAGAATCTATTTCCCTTTTTGATGCAAATTTAACAGGCGGTGTTGCCTTGGTTGTTGGTACTGAACATCAAGGATTATCTCAGGTTTGGCGCCATAAAGGTCAGAATATAAACATCCCAATGTTGGGTCAAGTTGACAGCCTCAATGTATCTGTTGCATCGGCCGTTTTGATGTATGAAGCAAGACGACAAAGACTCGTTTAAATTTTGTATTTTTGTGTAATGCAAAAAATTGCCATTTTAGGAGCGGGTAGGAGTGCTGGATATCTAATTGATTATCTTTCTGATAAATCTTCAGATTACAACTGGCAAGTGAGGGTTTATGATCAAAACTTTGATGGCTATTTTAATGCCTTCGGTAAAAATGTGTATTGTGAATTCATTCCTTCCAATTTATCGGATTTTCAAGTTTTACAAAACATTGTCATTGAATCAGATTTAATTGTGAGTGTGCTGCCGCCAAGTATGCATTTTAATGTGGCACGTTTTTGTGTTTTGCATCAAACTCATTTGGTAACAGCTTCTTACATTTCCCCTGAAATGAAGGCTTTGCACGATGTTGCCATTGATAATCAAGTAGTTATATTGAATGAATTGGGCTTAGATCCCGGTATAGACCATCTTTCTGCCGCAAAGGCAATTCATGAAATAATTGAAAAGGGAGGGGAAATTGAAGGATTTGAAAGCTATTGTGGTGGACTCATCAGAGAACAGGATTGCAAGGGAAATCCCTGGAAATATAAATTTACTTGGAATCCAAGAAATGTTGTTTTGGCGGGACAAGGGTCTAACAGTAAATGGTTGAAAAATGGAGAGATAACTCAAGTAAAACCAACAGAGCTATTTCAAAACGCTGTTACCTTAAATATACCTAATTTTGGAAATTTTGATGCTTATCCCAACCGCGATAGTCTGAGTTACATAGATCAATATCAGTTGAGCAATGTAATAACAATGTTGAGAGGTACGCTTAGACGGGAAGGCTTCTGCGCTGCGTGGCAAATTTTGGTTGATTATGGTTTCACCAATGATGAACATGGACAAGAATACAGTTTTCAGAACCGTAAGGAATGGTTCATGCATTTGGTTAAATACAATTCGGTAGCTTCTTGGTTACAGGATTTAAATGTGAATGAAGATATTCAACAAAAAATTACTTTTTTAGAATTAGATGATGATAAAGGAGTTGTTCCATCAAATCAGTCACACGCGAGTATTTTACTTCATTTGTTAGAATCGAAATGGCAACTACACGGCACCGATGTTGATGAAGTTGTAATGATTCACAAAATAACTTACTCGTTGAATCAAAAAAGATTTTGTTTGTATGCAACGTTGAAGGTATTTGGGGAGGGTGGGGCGCATACGGCAATGGCAAAAACCGTTGGTTTACCATTGGCTTTGGGTGCACAAGGTATTTTAAATGGACAAATTACGGACAGAGGCTGTTTAATGCCCTTTAATACAACATGGGGAGCAATGATATTGGATCAATTAAAAGATTTAGGCATTGTTTTCGACGAATATGTGGTTGAACTAGATTGATTCAGTGAACTTTCTATCCACATTGATTATAATTAAACTTCGATTTTGTACTTTTGATAAAAATTCTTTCGCATGCTCAAAAAAATATTGTTTTTCACTACCGCATTGATAATGAGCGCTATTAGTTTAAAAGCGCAGGATACAGCGGTTAACTTTTCGCAAAATTTAACAGGGCATTCGGCTGCTGTTGAATCTGTTGCTTATTCAAAAGATGGTAAGTATTTGGCTTCGGGGAGTTGGGACAATACAGTGAGGGTGTATACCGTAGATTCGAATGGATATCCTAAGTTCTTAAGAACCCTTACAGGGCATATGGGTGCCGTTACTGCTATTGCATTTAATTCAGCGAACACTTTGATTGCCACTGGCTCAAAGGATTTCACTGTGAGGGTTTACGATTTAATTAGTGGTGCACTTGTTTTTGCGGCCAGAGATAATAAAGAAACCATTTCAACTTTGGCTTTTGATACGGAAAATAAATTTCTTTTCAGTGGATCTTTTGATGGAACGATTCGAGCATATGATGTTGTGAATTTTGAAAATAACAGAACTGAAAAATCTATTCCTTACGGTGTAAAAGTAAACGATATCTTGTTATCTTCTGCCAAGGGGTCATTTATTGTTGCATCGAGTAAAACGAGTTTCGAACAAGTTAACGGTAAAAAACAAGTGATGCGGACTTTTGCAGGTCATTCTGCAGGTATCAATTCCTTAGATTTGTCTCCCAATAAAAAAATCATTGCAAGTGGCAGCGACGATAAAACAATCATTTTATGGGATGTTATGACTGCCAAGGAAATTAAAAGATTAAAAGGTCACGGTTGGAAAGTGACCTCCGTGCAATTTAGCCCAGACGGTAAATATTTGTTGAGCACATGTAATAATGGCGAGGTGAAACTTTGGGATATTGAGGCAGGCAAATGTATGACCAACATTCAACCCATGGGAAATAATGCAAGAATGGCTGCATTTTCTGGCGATCAATCGCAAATTGCTGTAGCTAGTTTGCAAAATGGACCTATGTTTGGTGTTTCAATGTATACCACACCTATCAAAATTAAACCTGTTGTTAAGAAGCCTATTAAGACTGGTAAAGATGGAAAGGATGTGAAAATAAGTGATCCTAAGAATGTTCAAAAATCGAACAGCAATGAGGCACTGAAAAACAAATCAAATCCAACTGTAAACAAAAAACAAAAATAAAAGTTATTTAATATATGAGTGAATCGATCAACAGCAACAAAGCCCCTGAACCTGTAGGCCATTATCCGCATGCAAGAAGGGTTGGAAACTTATTGTTTTTAAGTGGGGTAGGGCCAAGAGAAAAAGGAACAAAAGTAATTCCAGGTGTTGAGCTTGATGAAAATCGCAACATATTGAGTTACGATATTGAAATTCAGTGTAGGTCTGTATTTCAAAATGTGCGATGGATTTTAGAAGATTCGGGTAGTTCTTGGGAGAATATTGTTGATGTAACCGTATTTCTTACGAACATGAAAGACGATTTTCCAATTTACAATAGATTGTGGGCCGAGTATTTTCCTGAAAACCCGCCTTGCAGAACCACCCTTGAAATCAATTGCTTACCAACGCCGATTGGCATTGAGTTAAAGGTAATTGCTACCATATAATTGAATGAAGATTTACATAAAAAGAAAAGGGGCCTAGGCCCCTTTTTTTATCGCTTTGTTTTTCGAATCTGGTTTTTGAGTGCAATTACACTTTTTTGCAGTGCAATTTCGAATTTTTCCGATCGGGTAGATGCAAAAATGTCTTTACCTGCACTGTGAATCATGATTTCAACTGTTTTGTTGTGATTTTTGTGTGCATTTTCGGTCTTCAGAAAAACTTTCGCTTTGAGAGCTCCGTGAAAGATTTTTTCTAGTTTTTGAACTTTGCCTTCGATGAAGTTAATCAACTTCTCGCTAGGTCTTACATGGCTTGTTTGAATTGTGATTTCCATGATTTTTAGTTTTTTTTTGGTTAGACATATCACCCACTTGGGTGTTTTCAACTTCAATTTCGAAAACTAAATCTGAAAAAACAAATATTTTCGTTATTTTCTTGGATGTAATTGATGAATTTTTTTGAGCTTCTCAAATGAATTTTTGGTGTAAACTTGAGTTGCCGATAAATTTGCGTGTCCAAGAATGTCCTTTATGGCCATTAAATTGGCGCCGTTATTCAGCATGTGTGTTGCAAATGAATGCCTAAGTACGTGTGGACTTGTTTTTGCAGCTGTAGAGAATATTTTTAAATATTTATTTACCAATCGATACACGAGTACCGGGTATAGGGGTTCACCGGAAGGCATTGAAAATAGAAATCCCTTCTCTATTTGATTTAAGTAATTTTTTAAAAGTTCCTCAATTTCGTGATGTAGGGGAATGAGTCTGACTTTATTCCTTTTACCAAGTACACGGATGTTTTTTCTTGATAAATCAACATCGGACGTTTTTAATCCAATTAATTCCGACAAACGCATTCCTGAGGTATAAAACAGCAACAATAACAACCGATCTCTTTCGCCGGTTTCAATTTCATACCATGGAAAGCGGTTGAACATGTTTTTTAAATCTTCAGCAGGGATGTCTTTAACCAAATGCTTTGGAGTTTTAGGAGTGGTAACTTTGAGTAATGGGTCGTGCTGAATGATTCCATTCTTTCTAAGGTGCTTGAAAAAAGCGCGTAAGCTTGATATTTTCCTGTGAATGCTTCTGGGAGCAATATTGTGAAGCATCAAATCAGACATCCATCCTCGTATATGTATAGATTTGATTTGTTGTAAGCTTGGCTGCCCCAGAGTTATTAAAAAGGCTTGGAATTGCTCTAAATCACCTCTGTAGGCAGTTGTGGTATGCAAGCTCATGCGTTTATTTTTTTCCAAATAATGGATAAATTCATCTATGAATTCTTGCAACTGCATCACAAAGCGAAATTAATCAATAAGGTGTATAAAATTGGTGCTGTGATGTTGAATAGCCAAGAAATAAAATAAAAAAAGCCGCAAATTGCGGCTTTCAATATGTTTTTGAGGTGGAATTAACCTTCTACCTCTTGAGTTTGCATTTTTTGTTTGTATGCAGCACGAATTTTTTGCATACGCTTTGTAACACATGGTTTTTCAAAGGCTTGTCTTGAGCGTAATTCTTTAACAACGCCAGTTTTTTCAAATTTCTTCTTGAACTTCTTTAGTGCTTTTTCTAGAGAATCGCTTTCTTTTACGTTTATGATAAGCATGTTTGTGTGTTTTTCTTAATTATTAGGGTTGCAAATATAAGAATAAAATCTTTTTTCAACAAATGTTATTAATCTTTTAAAATTTGACGTGAAATAACCAATTTTTGGATTTCGGAAGTTCCTTCACCAATGGTGCACAATTTGCAGTCACGATAGAATTTTTCCACTGGGAAATCTTTGGTATATCCATATCCACCAAATATTTGAACTGCTTCATTGGCACATTTAACGCTGACTTCACTTGCATAATATTTGGCCATTGCACTCACTTTCGTTACGCTTTTTCCGTTGTTTTTGAGATAAGCACTTTCGTGAATTAGCAATTCAGCTGCTTCAATTTGAGTGGCCATGTCGGCAAGTTTGAATCCAATTGCCTGAAAATTGGCAATGGGTTGTCCAAATTGTTCTCTTTCTTTTGAATATTTAACGGCCGCTTCGTAAGCTCCCTTGGCAATGCCTAAACTAAGTGCAGCGATAGAAATACGACCCCCATCAAGAACTTTCATGGCTTGTATAAAACCGTCACCAACCTTACCTAAAACGTTTTCTTCAGGAATTCTACAATCTTCAAAAATCATTTCAGCTGTTTCTGAAGCGCGCATTCCCAATTTATTTTCTTTTTTGCCACCTTTAAATCCTGGAGTGCCTCTTTCAACTACAAATGCAGTAATTCCGTGAGAATCTAATAACTCCCCTGTTCTTGCCAAAACCACAGCGATATCTCCTGTAATGCCATGAGTAATCCAGTTTTTAGACCCATTGAGAACCCACTCATTTCCTTCCTTTTTAGCAACACATTTCATGCGCAATGCATCTGATCCCGTATTCGCCTCTGTTAATCCCCAAGCACCGATCCACTCTGCAGTGGCTAATTTTGGTAGCCATTTTTTCTTTTGTTCTTCGTTGCCGAATTGTAAGATATGTCCAGTGCACAAACTATTGTGAGCAGCCATGCTCAATCCAACACTGCCGCAAACTTTTGCAAGTTCTTCAATTGCAACAGCATATTCATGATAACCAAACCCAGAACCATTGTATTCCTCAGGAACCAAAACTCCCATCAAACCAAGCTTTCCAAGCTCTTTAAAAACATGAACGGGAAATGTTTGTGATTCATCCCATTCCATTAAATTTGGTCTAACATTTCTTTCTGCAAAATCGCGAACCATTTGTCGCACCATTTGCACACTTTCAGTTTCTTGGAAATTCATAAATATTCAACAAAATTAACCAATTTTTCTCCTTTTTGTTTGCATTTTTGTCAAATTAATATGACTTATTCTGAGGTTTGTCGAAAATCTAAATAAGGTTGCATTCTGTCTATGTATTCCTTTGGAATGCTACTGATAGAAAATATTGAAGTTGCCGTAATGAAGCCATGTGATTTTTTATAATTCCACAGCAACAATGCAAATGATTTACCAATGTATGGATGTCGATATAAATCAGCTATACCGCATTCGTTGATGCATATTTTTCGAATTAATGATGTGTCAATTTTGAATTCAATTTGATTTTCTAGAATCAATTGACTATCGAGATATTTGATTTCAAGTAATTGATATTTTGAAAAGAAACCTCCCAATCTTTCTCTGTATCGAATAATCTTTCGAGCTGTTTTACCTCCAATACCAGGCAATGCCTCCAATACCGCACTGTCGGCGTTATTCAAATTCACCGTAAACTTTGATTTTGGGGAATTGTAGGCAAAATGCAACAACGTAGACATGATGGCAATGCTATCAAGTCCGGTTCTATGTTCTAAGTTTTTAAGAGACCGAGGATAATCTTTTTTACCAATGGCCTTTAATATTTTTCTGGCTGTTGATTCGTAAAGGGTGTAACGTTTGAATTTGCGGTCGGTCTCCCTCGCTACCGTGTTTTTTTGGTACTGAATTATTTTGACGGGCACTTTTGAATAAACCCGTTGCCAATATAATAGCTGTAGTAAGAAAAAGAATGTCCCTCCGAAAAAAGTAAGGCCAACAAAGGCAGGTTTTCGATAGAATGAAACAATTTTGGAATGTTTTACCATTCCGTGAAATTAATTCACAGCGGCAAGTTTCTCTTTGCGATATTCGCCAGAATCCAATTTGCTTTTCACAGATTTAAACGCGTTAATTGTAATTTCTACGTCTTCAAGAGTGTGAACGGCAGTTGGGATTAATCTGAGCATAATTACACCTTTTGGCACAACTGGATACACCACAATGCTGCAGAAGATGTTGTAATTTTCGCGCAAATCGTAGGTTAAATGTGTTGCTTCAGGGATGGTGCCGTTCAATAATACCGGTGTTACTGGTGTTGTAGTAATTCCTATGTTGAAGCCAGCATCTTTCAATCCACCTTGCAATGCATGAACAATTTTCCAAAGATTATCTTTATGTTCAGGCTGTGTGCGAATCATTTCCAATCTTTTGATTGAACCAACAACCATTGGCATCGGTAGCGCTTTTGCGTAAATTTGGGAACGCATGTTGTATCTCAAGAATTTGATGACATGAGGATCTGAACCTATGAATGCGCCAATACCAGCCATAGATTTGGCGAAAGTAGAAAAGTAAATATCAATGCCGTCTTGACAATTTTGTTCTTCACCGGTTCCAGCGCCAGTTTTACCCATGGTACCAAATCCGTGAGCATCGTCAACAAATAGTCTGAAGTTAAATTTATCTTTTAACGCTACGATTTCTTTGATTTTGCCTTGAGAACCGCTCATTCCAAATACCCCCTCAGTTATCACCAAAACGCCTCCACCAGTTTCTTCAGCGAGTTTGGTTGCTCGAATCAATTGTTTTTCACAATCTTCAACATTGTTGTGTTTGTAAACGAATCTTTTACCCAAATGAAGTCTCAAGCCATCGATGATACACGCATGAGATTCAGCGTCATAAACCACCACGTCATGACGGTCAATCAAAGCGTCAATTGCGCTCACAACACCTTGGTAACCATAGTTTAAAAGTATAACATCTGGTTTGTGAATAAAGTCTGCCAAATCACGCTCTAATTGTTCGTGATAATTGCTATTTCCACTCATCATTCGAGCGCCCATTGGATAGGCCATTCCGAATTGCGTGGCCGCATCTGCATCGGCTTTCATAACATCAGGATGGTTCGCCAATCCTAAATAATTATTCAAACTCCAATTTAATTTTTCTACACCTCGAAATTTCATTCGCGGGCCAATTGGTCCCTCAAGTTTAGGAAAAGTAAAATAACCATGAGCGTCGTCGGCGTGCATGCCCAACGGGCCCATTTTGTCGTGAAGTTTTTCGAAAATGTCTTTCATTTGAATTGAGCGTTATGAAATAATGAATATTTTACAAATTTATTGGGTTTTTGTTTACATTGAAACCACTATTTGCCCACAATAAACACACATGGTATTTTGCCAATTTCTTGCATTTCAGTGCGCCAGTTGGCAATGGTTTTGGTGATAATGGTCTGATTTTCGCCATGAAGATCGTACCCAATACAAAGTTTATAATCTTGAGGGACATTTTTTGCGAACCACTGCAATAATCTATCGGTTCGATATGGGGTTTCAATAAAAATGTGAGCAGGGGTGAACTTTTGATTCTGACCTAAGGTTTTAACCCAAGTTTTTAATCCATCATCCTTGAGTGGGGCATAACCGTGAAATGTAAAAGATTGTCCATTCAAACCGCTGCCTGCCAACGTGAGTAACAAACTGCTTGGTCCAACAAGAGGTCTTACATGTAAGCCTCTGTTGTGAGCCCAAGCAACAATTCTGTTACCTGGGTCAGCAATACATGGCATTCCCGCTTCACTGCAAACTCCGATTTTTGGTTTGTCGAGATTTGATTTTAAAAATGCTTCAATTTCCTGCTGTTTGATATCACGGTCTAATTCTAAAATATCCAATTCTGATATTTGAATGTCTAATTTTAAACCGCTTAGAAATCGCCTCAACGTTCGCGCATTTTCAGCGACCCAGCATTTGATGGATGTGAGTTCATGACGAAAATATGACGTATCCATTTGCTCCCAGCTTTTCTCTCCAATGGGAAGCGGAACCAGAACAATTTCACAACTTTTGTTTTGCATTTTGGCAAAACTCGTTAAATATTTTGGAAACTCCACCGAAAATCTGTCGTACCTGCGTTTTTAATGCTAATTTTGTTGAGTGAATTTTCTACGAAAACTTCAAGAGCGCTGGAAAGTAGACTCCATTTCTAAAGTGCTACTTATTTTATTGGTCTTCGCACTAACAGGAACAACGGTTGTTTATCTGAAAAAGTTTGTAAAGCCATTTCTTGGCGACGATTGGTATGTAGACATCATTTATTATATCGTTATTTTGCCCGTTTACAACCTCATTTTATTGGTTTATGGTGTTGTATTCGGACAAGGAAGATATTTCTGGGAGTTTGAAAAAAAATTCTTCGCACGTATTTTTAATCGCAACAAAGACAAAAAATGATTACCAGAGAAGCCGTTTTAAATGCATTGAGTCAGGTAGAGGATCCAGATTTAAAAAAAGATCTTGTGACCTTGGGTATGATTGAAAAATTGGTCATCCAAGAAAATGTGGTGTCATTTGATTTGATTCTTACAACGCCTGCTTGCCCCATGAAAGACATGTTGGTTAACGCTTGTACTACCGCCATCAGATATATGGTGAGTCAAGAAGCGGATGTGCGAATTAGAGTAGATAGTAGGGTGACACAACAACAGCGTCCTGAAAATATCTTATCAAATGTAAAACACGTAATTGCCATTGCATCTGGTAAGGGCGGAGTAGGCAAAAGTACTTTGTCGGCTACCTTGGCCTTGGGATTATCGCATTTGGGTGCGAAAGTTGGATTGCTCGACGCAGATATTTATGGTCCATCGGTTCCAACATTGTTCAACGTTCAAGAGTCCCCCAAAATGATTGAAGTTGAAGGAAAGCAGCGTATGCTTCCTGTGGAATCACATGGTTTGAAATTGCTGAGTATTGGCTTTATGACAGCACCAGGTCAGGCAGTTGTTTGGCGCGGACCTATGATTTCGAGCGCATTTAAACAGTTCATACATGATGTAGAATGGGGTGATTTAGATTATTTGATTGTGGATTTACCTCCTGGTACCGGCGATGTTCAAATTACACTAGCCCAACAAGCACCACTTACCGGGGTTGTGGTGGTGACTACGCCTCAAGAAATGGCATTGACCGATGCCCGCAGAGCCATTGATATGTTTTCATTAGATGCCATTGCCAAGCCAATTATTGGCGTTGTAGAAAATATGTCGTTTTTTATTCCTGACGATGCCCCTGATAAAAAATACCATGTTTTTGGTGAGGGTGGTGGAAAAAAACTGGCGGAAGAATATGGGTTGAATTTCTTGGGGGAATTGCCTTTGAATCCCAAAATTGGACAAAGCGCAGATACCGGTCGTTGGGATTTTAACAATGATACGATGTTGCCTTATCTACAAGTAGCACAAGAAGTTGCAAGGCGTATTAGCGTGATGTCGAATGCTTGATTTGACTTTCATTAATATTTCATTATCTTTGTAGAAATGCCTCTCGCACAAGAAATCGAAAACGTTTTAGATACCATTCGTCCTTACCTACATGCTGACGGTGGCGACGTTGAACTCGTTGAAATACAGGAGAATTTGGATGTTATACTTCGTTTAACGGGAGCCTGCAGCAGCTGTTCTATGAGTGAAATGACCATGACTGCCGGAATCGAAGAGAGCTTACGCAAGTCAATTCCAAATTTGGGTAAGATTGTTGCAATCAAAGAATAAATATTACCAAAATCTTCTTGTACAGCTCGTTGGAATACCAATTCCTGCGCTGACATTGGCTGTGATATTCATGAAATGGAACATGCCCATTTATCAAACTTTGGGATTTGCGAGTCAACCCATTTTATTTGGAGGTATCGCTTTATTTGCGATGGTTTTGCTCATTTATTCATTCGATTTTTTAATCGATGTAAAATACTGGGAAACCAAAGCTATCGGACATTTTAACATATTCAAACTGTTGGCAAAAATTTGGATCGCAATTTCTTTTTCCATTCTCCTAGGTTTGATGATTTTTATGGTTGTTCGCGATCAAGCAAAAATACTTTTAGCAGGGCAAGAAATACTTGGATATCTTAATTTGCAGGTTGCGCTAATTGTTGTGTTGACGGGTATTTATGGGTTGCTGAAAATAGCAAAATGGAAAATTTCTGGATTTTTCTTTGTTTTCATTATTGCGTTGGTTTCAGCTCTCTCCATTACCATTCCTATTTATTTGCTTTCCAATCAAACAAACTTCAGAATCTTATCGGATTTGATTCAACCACTTACTGGATTTCTGGGACTTTTTCTAATGAATTTAATCGTTGTTTCTTATTTTGAAAAAGAAAAAGATACTGAGGGTAATACTCTCAATATATGGAATACAAATCCTAATTTATCATTGGTCTTGTTGTATGCAATTCCGATTTTTTCGATGGTTGCCTATTGGTTGTTCAAATGGAATGCCACCATGCATTCTCAGTTTTTCGTGATGGGCATCTATTTATTGATGTATTATTTTCCTAAGGCATTTCGGATTGTTTCTAGTTACAGAATCATAGTTGATGTGGCACTTTTATTGATTTTTTTGAAAGTCAAATGGTAGTTTGAATTCTGCCAATCATTCCTTCGTTCCAGTGTTCTTCACAACGTGCTTGATATAAATCGTTGTGTCCAACCACAACCAAATCTGAATTATCAATGGTTCTATATGTGAAATCAGCTTTTTTCTGACAAACATGGCATTTTGCTGAAACTTGAATGTGATTATTCGACAGTTTTTTGAGTGCTTTCATAGGTCCGAAATCTCTATTTAGATAGTCCTTATCTAAGCCAGCACCAACCACTCTGATGTTATTGCTCATGAGCTCACCAATCACTTCAATGATGTAAGGCCCCATGAATTGAATTTCATCAATGTACACTTCTTTGGTTTTATCATTCACCAAAGGAAAAATTTCTTCTGCCTTAGAAATTCGATGTCCAACCAACTGCAATCCTCCGTGAGAATTTATCGAGTGCGCTTGGTAGCGATTGTCGATCAATGGTTTTACCGCAATTTTTTCGTTGATATCTATTTGGCTTTCGTTGTAAAGCCCAATTAAACGGGTGGTTTTCCCCGCAAACATACATCCAAAAATTAGTGTAAAATCTCTCATTTTTAACTTGAAAAAGCGTTGTAAATTCCCGAAAATTTTAGGTTAATCACATGAACCCAAGAATCCAAGAAATTCTAAACGATTTGGCAATATTAAGTCAAGCGTTGTATTCAGAGCAAGAAAATGTTGAATCATTAAGCATTTTGGGGAAAATTAAATTGCTGTCCGCACAACTTTATTTAGAATCCGATATGGAGTTGATTACTTCCAATCAAGTTGAAGATGATCAAGTTGAAGAGCCTTTAGAGGAGGAAAAAATAGAAGATCTGCCAATTTTTTCATTCGATGCAGATGAAAGTCCCGCAGAGGAGATTGTTTCGCCAGTTGCCGATTCTCAAGTGGTTATTGAGCCAATTTCAATTGAAATGGAACAAAAGCTTGAAAAAGATTTGCATTTTTCGCAAAATTATCAAGAGCCAATCGTTCACATTACCCAAACAACCATTGAGGTAAATCCACCTACCAATACACCCCATTTTGTAGAGGAAGAGCTGACATTAGAAGAAGCTCAAGAGATTGCAAATGAAGTGATTGAGGAAGCGGTAAAGCCTATATCTACCGCCGATAATTTGGCCGTTGCAAATGCTGTGATTTCTAAGTTTTCACTGACAAGAAGGTATGAATTTATGAATTTTTTATTTGGTGGGGACATGAACCGATTCGCTGTATTCATCAGTGAAATTATCAATGCTCCAAACGAAAGTTCTAGAGAAGATATTTACAGCAAATGGCACGAGGAGAATCAGTGGAGTCGAAAATATGAAACCGCTGCCGATCTCAAACGTAATTTGAATAAAATCTTGCAGGGCTGAATCGTGAGGGGCTAATTGTCCCTCAATGAAAAAAATAACCGATACCTATCCATTTTACCTGCCACTATTCGCCGTTTGCATCGGTTTTGTGCTGTGTGAATTTAGTTTTTTGACGGTCCCATTTCTTGTGATTGTGTTCGGAACAATCTTTATTTTGATTGTCCAAAATCGTTACCGCTATTATCAATATTTTATTTATACCGCTTTATTGTTTACGGTTTTAGGTTTTATTCGGTATTTTCAAAATCAAGAAACGTTTAACAAGGACTTAAAGGCTACATTGCAATCAAAACATTTGCATTTGTTGATTTCTCAGAATTTAGGCAAACGTAAAAATTGGTTTCGTTATGAATGTAAAGTGTTAGAATCTAGTTTAGATGGTGTTCATTGGAATCAAACAATTGATGCTCATGTTGATTTTTACTTTAAAGATTCAAGTTTTTTAGATGAGGGACATTCTTTTGTTTTAACAAACGTGAGGTTGGTGCCATATGATAGTTCAGTATTGCCTGGAGAGTTTAACCTGCGAAAATTGAAATTTTCGCGAAAGTTTGTTGCACTTTGTTTTGCGAAAAATGCAAATCTTTTGCATTCATCAATCTCAGTGAACGCTATCTATTCTTGGCGGTCAAAAGTGAAAAATAAACTCAATTCAAGTTTGAAAGCTGGATTGTCGGGACCCAATTTAATGCTGGTACGGCAGCTCATTTGGGGTGATAAAACCTTGATAGACGAAGATTTAAAATACGCTTTTCAAATTTCTGGAACCACTCACGTACTCTCTGTTTCTGGAATGCATATGGCCTTACTTTTTGCTTTTATACATTTTATACTCGATAAACTGTCAAGAAAGAAACACATAAAACGTTGGTTAAAATTGGGGATTATACCTATTTTGTGGATATATGCTTTTTTTACAGGATTTTCGGCGCCTGTATTGAGGGCCGTTTCATTTTTTACCTATTATCTTATTGGAAATGTGCTGTTTTACAGAAGTTTGAAGCTTTTACATGTGTTGATGGTTGTAGGAATTATCCAATTGCTCATAGACCCATTTTCGCTCTACGATATTGGTTTTCAGCTATCGTACTTGGCTGTTTTCGGTTTGTCTGTGATTTTGCCGTTTTTGAAGAGTTATTACGAGGGATTTCCAGTTTTTTGGAAATATATTTTGGATGCTTTTGCCATTAGTTTAAGTTCAACCATTACCACCTATCCATTGGTTTTGTACTATTTTCATCAATTTTCTGTATGGTTTTTATTGGGGAATCTTTTGTTGTTGCCACTATTTACGATATTGATGTACGCACTCTTTTTGCTCGTTTTTCTAGCCATTTTTAATGTTAAATTGGCTTTTGTAATTCCCTTCATCAATCAGTATTTAAACATTGTGGCCACGGTTGTGAAATGGTCGATTCAACTTCCCTGTCCTTTTATTTTTTCCTTTGGGTTTAACGAATGGATGATGCTCTTGCATTTTGTGTTCTTGCATTTAATTGTTACTCAATTTCACAAGGGTTTACGGTTTTTTTTGCTCCTGTTTACTCTTCTTTTATGTTCGAATTTTTTAGCACTTTTTTGGTTTCGGAAATTTAAAAATCAGTCGTTATTTGAAGCTAATTTTAAGTTTTTTGGGGGACAAGTGACCGTTTTGAAATCCGCAAGAACGTTAAAAATAACCGCCGACTCAAGTGTCCCTCAAAATCTGTTAAATCAAAAGTTGGAATATCTATTAAAATCTAGGGACATTGATACCATATTTTATACGTTTCAAACAGAATCAAAATAGGATATAGATTGTGTATCTTTGTGGGATGTCGTTGATCCTTACAAAAATTGAGAATAGGGTTGGAACTATTGTCTTGAATCGGCCAGAAAAGAGGAATGCATTGAGCGCAGAATTGGTGTCGGAAATGACTCAAGCTGTGTTAGAAATGAACGAAAATGACTTGGTCAAGGTTATTTTGATAAAATCTGCGGCTAAGCCGTTTTGTGCGGGAGCTGATTTGGCATATTTAACGCAATTAAGAGATTTTACATTTGATGAGAATGTGGCCGATAGCCGCAAACTTCGCGATTTGTATGAGGCCATTTACACTTCAAAAAAGTTAACAGTATCTCAAGTTGAGGGGCCTGCTTTAGCGGGTGGTTGCGGACTAGCAACTTTGGTTGATTTTTGTTTTGCGACCCATGAGGCTACTTTTGGGTATACAGAATCTAAGATAGGATTTTTACCGGCGCTGGTGATGGTTTATTTAAGAGAGAAAGTTGGTGTTGCAGTAATGCAAGATTGGTTGTTAACAGGTAGGGTTTTTGATGCAAACGAGGCGGCATTGAAATCACTGATTTATAAAGTGGTAGATTCTGATTCAATTGAAGCTGAAATAATGCAATTCATTGAACATATTCTGATTGGAGTTAGCAAAGAATCTATTTCAGGAATTAAGAATATGCTCCGAAATTTACCTGAAGGGAGAGCGGATGCCCTTGATTATGCTGCTCAAATGAACGCAGTTGCCAGGGCTACTTCAGATTGTAAGAAAGGCATTGATGCATTTTTGAATAAGGAGAAAATTTCGTGGTAAAAATCATTGATACGCATTGCCATTTGTATGCAGAAGAATTTGATGAAGATAGAAAAGAGGCCATTGAGCGCGCCTTGTCAATGGGAGTGTCTAAGATTCTTCTTCCCAATATTGATTTAGCGAGTATTGAGGGTTTACATGCGTTGTCTGATGCATACCAACAGGTTTGTTTTCCCATGATGGGACTTCATCCTTGTTATGTGAAAGAAGATTATCAGAGCGTATTGAATACGGTTTTTGATTGGTTTTCGAAACGAGAATATTGTGCGGTGGGAGAAATAGGAATGGATTTGTATTGGGATAAATCAACTAAAGATTGGCAGCAGGATGCATTTCTACAGCAAGTAGAATTTGCGATTGGTCGAAATTTGCCTTTGGCCATACATTCTAGAAATGCTACTCATGAATTAATCCAATTATTAAAACCATATAAAGGAAAAGTAACTGGTGTTTTTCATTGTTTTAGTGAAAGTGTTGAACTTGCACAAGAAATAATTAAATTAGAATTTCTGTTGGGAATAGGAGGGGTGTTAACCTTTAAAAACGCAGGGTTACCTCAAGTTTTGGAACAAATTGATTTGCAACACATTATTCTGGAAACAGATAGCCCATACCTTGCACCTATGCCTTACAGAGGAAAGCGCAATGAACCCAGTTTTACGCGGTTGGTCGCAGATAAATTGGCGGAAATAAAAGGAATTGAAGCGATGAGTCTTTACGAAATTACCACTGCAAATGCAGAAAAATTATTTTTTAAGTCGTTTTAACTGCTCACTTTTCCTATAGCGCAGCTCACATACGATTTTGCATTTGTAATCCAATCGTTGTCTCCTTTTGGTGGGTATCCCATCGATTTTAGCTTTTCAGAAATTCCTTCTACATTGCAATCGTCGGATATCATTAATTCAATGCTCTGATTGTCGAGGTCAATTTTTTCGACACTCAATACGCCAACAATACCTAATAAACCCTTGGTGATTGAATTTTCGCAACCACCGCATTTGATGTTCTCGACTTCTAAATTGATGTTTTTCATGGTGTTTTTAATTTGTTAAATCAAAGTTAATTCCTGGGCATCGTTAGAAATATGATAAATGTCACATAAAGGTTTATGAAGGTTTATAAGGGTTTATGAAGGTTTATAAAGGTTTTGGAACTTAAACGATAAACTTTCAACGTTAAATTGTATAAGTTTGGAACCTTAAACGATAAACTTTCAACGTTAAATTGTATAAGTTTGGAACTTAAACGATAAACTTTCAACGTTAAATTGTATTAGTTTGGAACCTTAAACGATAAACTTTCAACGTTAAATTGTATAAGTTTGGGAACTTAAACGATAAACTTTCAACGTTAAATTGTATGGGCTTTGGAAGGTTTAATAATCGTAAATACGAGATTTGATGATTCTGTTTTTATGTAAGAAATGCTGTAGTGATACCCTTAAAACACCGAGTCCGTACTTGAGACTTCTTGAAAAGTTTATTGAAGATGCTTCTTCAAAATATTTTGTGGGACAGGTAATTTCCGCGATTTGATAACCCTTCATGAAAATTTGAGAAATGACTTCATTGTCGAATACGAAATCATTGCTATTCTCTTCAAATTTGATATTCTCCAATACTTCGCGTTTATAAGCGCGATAACCGGTGTGGTATTCGCTCAATTTTTGGTTGATCAAAATATTCTGAACCAAGGTTAAACAGCGATTGAAAATATATTTATACATTGGCATGCCGCCCAACAATGCGCCCTTCCCCAAAATTCTTGAACCAAAAACAACGGGATAAACATCATTTGCAATCAAGTAACACATTGAGGCCAATAATTGGGGTGTATATTGGTAATCAGGATGGAGCATGACAACAATATCTGCTTGTAACTCTATTGCTTTTCGATAACAAGACTTTTGGTTGCCCCCATAACCTAAGTTTTTTTCGTGAGATATAATGTGTTGAATTCCTATTCTTCGCGCAACATTTAGGGTTTCGTCGGTGCTATTATCGTCTACAAGAATAACTTCATCAACAATTTCAAAAGGAATTTCATTGTACGTTTTCTCCAACGTTTGCATGGCATTATATGCCGGCAAAACCACTACAATTTTTTGTCCTTTGATCATTTGATTAACGTCTATTTCGAAGGGGCAAACTTCCTTAACTCTTGTTGAAAAACCAAGAAAAAGTTAAAAATCATTGGTCAGTGAATAGGTATTTGGATTTCCTTCTATGAATTTTAAATTGATATGATTTGAAATTTGTAAAGTCTGTTTATCCAAATTTTCTATAAAACAAGATATTTTTCCATTGGCCGGGCATTCAAAATGATTGAAATTCAAAAAAAGCAATGCTCCGAATTGATTGGGGATGTATGAGTTTTGTTCGAATCTTTGATGCATGAAATAAATGGTTTCATCTTTTTCGTTTGTGACCTGACATATTAAATTTAATTTTTGTGGATCTAAAGTATCAGACATGTTTCTAGACTGTAAGGATTTTAAAGAAGCAGAAATTTTGAATAAACCGTGCAACAAAATTTTTTCTTGTATCAGTGATTTAAGGTTTTTTATTTCAATGGAATGATTTTCGATGTATGGTTCGTTAGTAAGATAGGGCAATTGTTTTTTTGATTTGTTTGGAATTTCAATCGATTTAATTTCGTGAGGGACATTTTTCTTGTTCAAAACCAAATGCGTTGGATTTAGCTTTGTGTTTTGATATTCTGAATGTTTTAATTTACTAAATATGCCTGGGGATTTAGAAAATAGATAAACTTCACTTCCGAAATAAAGGCTTCTAACTGAATATGGATAATAAAATTCCAAGATATCGATGATTCGATACGGTATTTCAATCGCTGTTGCAATCATTAATTGACTATCGGAATAATTGTAAAAAGTGCGATTTAATAATGATTTATTTTTTGCGCTATCTGCAAAAAATAAATCTCGATGGAAATGAAGATTTTCTGCATCAAACTGTATCTGATTTGCATTGTAATTGTAAAAAAATGGCTCAAATCCGAAAATATGTACTTGTGTTTTTGGGTCTTTGAAAAGTTTAACATCGCGCACGAGTTTAGCGTAACCATGGTTGTAAAATTGTGTGTAATGTTGTCTTTTGATGACAAGTGAGTACAGATTCGAAGTGAGAATTGCACCAAGGAAGATATAAAAAGCAATTGGGTTTGTTTTGTTGGTCAGTAAAATGTCCCCCAAGAATAAAAAAAGAAAGAAAAAACTAAAAATGAAAATGGAGTCTTGAAAAATTGGGGCTCTGTAAATGGAATAAAAATAGGCTGTTAGAATTGGAATTAGGTATAGGCAGAGCCAAATGATGCTTCGTTTTATTTGACTTTTTGGAAAAGTTTTTGTGATGATGACAAATATCAGATATCCGAAAATGATCAGTAAAGGCGCATTGCTAAATTGAAATTCATATTGAAAGTGTTTGATCAGACTCTCGAAATTTGGTATTGTCAACCAACCTGGGCTACCCACAGATAATTGATGGGCGAAAATAGAATATTGGGGGATATATAAAAGTAGCGCAACGAAGTAAGGAAATAGGTGATAGGTAATGGATTTTGAATTGGATAAGAGGAATCCGGGTGGGACAAGTAAAATCACAGCAAATGCATTGAAATAGTGGTTGCTTAGGCTGAGAAAAATTGAAATTGCGAATATATAATTGATAGGATTTAAGTAAGATAAATGATGTTTTAACCTCAGGCTCCACAAGAAAATAGATAAAGCCGTTAAAAATTGTCCTGACGAATAGGGCCTGATGGTTTGGCTATAGAAAATTGGGTATTGTAGAGTCGCCAAAAACGCCATTGTTATCAGGGCTGTTTTGGTGTTTGTGAGATTTTTTGCAGCAAAAAAATAAAGAGGCAATGAGAGAAATCCCAAGATGATAAAGGGGAGTTTTACAATGCTCTGTTGGGTGCCAAAAAGTTTGGTGTGACACCACAAAAACGATTGGACCCCAGCAGGGTGTCCGTCGGTGTACACTGCTTTTTGGATTAATTCAGAGAATGATGAAAAATTCAAACGATTGAGCGCAGAAAGTTCGTCATTGGTAAAAGGAATGTCAGAGAAATTGAAAAAACGCGTAAAAAAACCAATCAGTAATATGGTGAAAAATGCAAATTTCTCGTGTTTTTTCATGGGTTTATGCAATATTACTGAAAAAATGAGAGAACATCATTTACCTTTTGCTGTCTATAGGTATTTAACCATATGAAAAGCAAGTTAAACATTCAAATCAATGATCCATGTCATGAGAATTGGGATCAAATGTCATCTGTTGAAAAGGGTCGTTTTTGTGGTGTATGTAGCAAAGTTGTAGTAGATTTCACTCAATTCAGCGACGAGCAACTTTTCGATTATTTTTCAAATAGGAAACAAGAAGGATCTGGAAATTTATGTGGTCGATTTGCTGCTGAAAAAGTTATAGTTCCCAAGAAAATAGAGGTTCCTGAAATTTCCTATTATCAAATGCAAAATGGGGTTCAACGATTTTTGTGGCTATTGGTTGTAAGCTTGGGATTTGTGGTTGTCTCATGTGGCGATGAATCTGTTCAGGGGAAGGTCGCGTTGAAGGATACTACTATTCCCGGGACTACAGTCATCAAACAGGATACTCAAATAAATGACAATAAAGAAAATGGTTTAAAGAGTAGACCGGTAGAGAAAATCCAGGGCGAAATTGTTGAAACTCTTACTGGAATGCCAGAAAATATTGTTATGGGTGGTGTAGAACCACCTCATGAACTTATGGGTGATACAGTTGTGTATATTCAACCCGAAAATCCAAATACCATTAAAGGTAAAATTGCTTTCCCGGTTCAATTGAAGGATTCGGTAAAAAAACAAAAAGGGGAATAAATTCCCCTTTTTGTTTTTTATGGTTATTGTTGTTGTTTATTTTTCAGTATTCGCGCCTTTATCAGCATTTTTGATAGTTGCTTTTACCTGAGTTGATTTTACTGGTGCTGGCTTAGATGCAGTGCTGCCATTTTTACCATTGGTTGTTGTGGCGCCTGAGCTCGTTTGATTTTTTCCGATAGGGTTAGTGCCTGTTGACTTTTTAATCTCGTTGGCTTTTTGTTTTGAACCCTCAGTTTGAACAGTTTGAGCAGCTGTTTTTGATTTAGCTGGATTTGCTGTTTGCGCAAATGCAGCAGAACCAGCAAATAACAATACGGCAAGGAATGTGATTTTTTTCATAAAAATAAATTTAAACGAATATATGAAAAAAAATGTTTTGGTTACATAGAATAATTTCTAAATCGTTGTAAATTACCAAATTATTGGTAGTTTACTCTATTGTAATTTGGTGGTAACTGATTCCTTGATTGTATTCAATCTTCATTACGTAACTACCACCTGAAATATGTTGAGGCAAAGAAATTTCGATATAATTTTGAGCTTTTTGAGCCAATGTTTCTCTAAATATTTGTTTGCCCGCTATATCAAAAAGATACACCGTGAAAACACCATTGATTAATTCATTGGGAATCAACTTTAATTGGTTGTTATTCGTAGGATTTATAACAACGAATGCTGATTGATCCAAAGATTTTGTATTGTTAGTTTGGAATTCAATTGTGCCGTTTATGTGGATTTCAAATCGTGATGTATCGATGGATTTTGGGTTGTTCTTATCTACATTAAATTGATATTGCAGAGAGTTGTTTTTGGGAGAAATATGTGTGTTTGAAAATTTGTCGAACAACCTGATTTCAGTGAATTCAAGTCCCTTGATATCAAGATTTAATTGATAATTTGTGCTTCTATATTTATCAATAAAAATTGGAATTACTTCTTTTGAAGAAGGGATATTTCGACATTGAACTGCGAGCTTCCAACCGTGAAGATTTGTTGCCAAAGTTTCATCGAGATTGAAAACTTTAGGGGCATGTTTGTCGTTATTCTTGAACTGATATAAGTTGTTGAAATTGATCAATGTTGCATCCGCTAGGAAATTAGAGTCACGAGAATCTAGACCAATTCTTATTTGATTTTCATCTTCATTAGGAATTTCATAGAAGTAAGCGGTGTTTAAAACACTTGCATATTTTGAAGCTTCGGTGAAAGTGAAACTTGGTGTAGCTGTTGGTGAAGTACTCGTAAGTAAGAAACAACTTTGTCCTGGTTGTAAATACTTATGCGCACTTGAGTTTTGTGCATTGGAGTTTGTGGTAACATTTACGGTTGCATATGCACCCCGGGTATTTAATGAAGGGTCCCAAACATAATAATACGTTTTGTTGAGATTTGTAGATGCATTTAACAATGTGTTCATATCTACGGCACATTGATATGGATTCCCTACAAAATTATTTGCACCAGCAGTGCTGCTGAGTCCTGAAACTGAAATACTGCCGGTTGATAATGTTCCAGTACTCCTTAATGTTGTGCTTGTTGGAGTTGGGTTATTATCGGGTTGATTAATATTCACTGATCGACTTCCTCTGACCATTAATCTGTATGGATTTCCTGCTGTAAGGGTATTCGAGTTGGTATTTGAAATACTACTCCAATTCTGGGTTGTGTTGTTGTAAATGAAAAGCGAAGGATTTCCGGTTTGGGTGGCATCGAATCCGTTTGCCCCGGATGTAGACCCGGCGATATGTGTTCCAAATCCAGGATTTGGATCATAATTATTGTTTGGGTAGTTGAGAATACTGGTATTGTTTACACCTTCCTGCCAATTTGCTTTGATGCTCGTTGTTGATGTAATTGGAGCCGAAACCAATCGGTAGGCCCTTTTTGCAGGGAAGTATTTTTCTACTGTTACATTGCCGCTTATTGCGTTCGAATAAGTAATTTGATCTACCATGGCTGTTGTAGATGCGTTACTCTTAAACGTTAGATAATCGTTGGTATAGAGAGTGCCTGCACTCATTGTTAATTTGTGCGTGAGGTTGGTTGGCCCACCCAATGTTACACCAGAAGAATTGTTAATGGTTAAATTCGCTATGGTATTGTTAATGAATAAAAATTCAGGGATTGTTTGGGAGCTGGATCCTTGCATTTTCAAAGTTGAACTAGAATTGCTTGCTTCCATGTTACTGCCCAACGCCGTAATACTTCCCTGCACAGTTAAGGTGTAAGAATTTAAATCCAATATGTGTTTGTTGCTATTGCCATTGATGGTAATATTCCCGAGTGTTACATTGGAACCGAGTAGGCATTTATCTGTTGGACTGCTCGCAAATGAAATATTGGATCCTGAGATTGGAACACAGCCCAGTTGCCAATTTGAAGCCGTATTGAAAGCGGTGCTACTTGCACCTGTCCATGTATAAGTATTTTTAACCGAAATAGATCCAAATCCTGAATTTTCTGAGGCACAAGCGCCACTTGTAATCACAGCTCGGTAATAAGTGGTGGTATTAATGTTCGTTCTGGTTAAGGATGTAGAGGTTGAAGCAATGTCTGTTGACGTTGTGAAAGAGCTGCTGCTTGAACTTTGCCATTTGGTGACTGTCCCCGTTTGACCAGTCAAAGACAATGTTGTCGAGTTTGTTCCTTCACAAACTGAAGCCGATCCTGTGATGGTTCCCCCTACTGAAAGTGGACTCACTTCTACTGAAACCACTGTTGAAGTAATGTCTGTGCTACAAGAAGACGCTGCACCAGACGATTTTACAACACAATAATAATAATACGTTCCAGTTGAGCTAACGGATGGACTATAATTCGTTGCTGTTGCACCTGAAATGGCTGTGCCACCTGTACTTGAATTTGTGGTATTTGAATACCATTGAAATGTTGGATTATTTCCAGCTGCTGTGATTGAAAGCGTTGTTGCTGAGTTGATACAAGTGGTTTTGCTTTCTGGTTGTACGGAAATATAGGTATTCAAATAGGCGGGATCAGATAAAACGCTACCAGAGCTGTTGGTGATTTCAACTTTGTATTCACCTGCATCTGCAGAACTAATGTTATTGATTGTGTACGAACTAGAAGTGGCACCAGAGATGTTGTTGCCATTTTTTTTCCACTGATAAGTTGTTGTGCCTGTTGAAGTTACGCTTACGGAAAAGGTTGTGCTATTTCCTGAACCAGCGCAAACAACAGTAGATGTTGGCTGTGAGGTTACTGAGGGAGCGGGAATTACAAAAGAAGCATTATTGTATCCAATAAACGCATAATCGGCAGTTCCACCTGGTGTAATGATCAATCGATCTACGTTTGACGCGTTGCTACTGGTGATTCCAAAATCTGATAATTTTAATGCCAATAAACGAATTGGACGCGTTGTATTTGTGGATGAGCAAGTGTTGGTTGTCGCTAAATTATTAGAAACAGATTTGTTAGTAAGTGAATATACATCAATGTAATACGTGCCAATCGAAGTCAATTGGTTCACTGTTGCCACAATTGAATTTCCTACAGTAGCCCCACTGGTTGTTACAAATTTATAGGTGTCGAAAGTATTCGAACTTGGGTCTGCAACTTGGGTAATTAAAATATCTGGTTCGCTATCAGAAATTTTAGTTGCATCTATCGAAGATACATTAAATTCCAAATCTGCATCAAAATTCGCAATACCGGTGCCGATATTTAATCCTCGCGTACCGTCAATCAATACATCTTTAATGGTTTTTGAGGGATTGTTACACGTACTACTTCCGTCGGCCAATGTAGCATACACTATCACCGAATTTGTGTTTGAACCGGCAATGTTGTTTACAGGTAGAGATTGCCACTGCCGTGTGGTAAATGTAACTGAATTTGAGGTGAGTGTTGAATTTGAGACTCCAGTGGAATAAATGGTTCCATCGTATTCAAATGCCAGTAAGTTATGCGAATTATTGGGATAAGTTGAATTGATATTACTCGCCGATGATGTCCAATATCCACCAAAATCTGTATACAGTTGTGTTACAGGTGTAATGAAAACAAATCCTGCTTTTGAAGCGTCTGTTTGTCCAGTCTTTGAAATCACAATTTCACCTGTGGAAGCACCGCTGGGAATGGTGAGGGTGATGGTGGTAGCCGAGGCCACAGTATAACTGCTTGCAGTTGTGCCACCAACCGTTATTCCTGTGATACTCGAAAAATTTGTGCCTGTTATTGTAATTAATTGACCAGCAACTGCACTCGTGGGATTAAAGGATGAAATGGTGTGCTGTTGGGCAAATAGTTTTCCAGTTTCAAATAAATTTGAAATAAAAATGATTATTAGGAAAAAGGTCCTTTTTAAAGACATTTAATTTGAAAGCTAAATAAGAATCCAAATTTACATCTTTTCGTCCAATTTAAACTAAGATTTTTTTGTGTAAAATCAGAAGGGATTTCTTTCAACTTCCATGATCATCAACACATCTATTGAATTTTGAAAATCAGGGTCAATATTCACACCAATAACTTGTGCACGTTGTTCAATATATCTCTTGAATAAAATTGGAATTTTTTGTCCATTTGGTTCAATATTTTGCACCAAATCATCAATTCTTTTGAAGTCGCTTGGTTCAGCGTTTTCAATGAATCTGTCGATCAGCGGGATTCTCAATGATTCAAATTGGTTAAATGCTTTAAAGTGTTGATTATTCAAAGCGTGGCTGTGTTTTTTTTGGAGAAAGTCAACCATGATTTTTTTCGAAAATTCATGGAATGTATTTGGAATACTGGTTTGTCCAATGATGAATTCTAGCGATTCATTTTTCTTTAAATAGCCAAATATTCCCTGCCATAACAAAAACAACGAAAATGGTTTTTGCTGATATTCTTTGCAAATGAATGCCCTTCCTAAAATTAAAGATTTGTTGATGATTTTTCGATTCTGCTCATTGGGGGCATAAAATTCATGAATGATAGACGTGTAACCTGCAATTTTCGACAATTTATCGCCATTTCCTAATCTGTAAGCCCCTGCAATTGTCATGCTTTCTTTGTCCCACAAAACGAGGTGTTCAAAGTAATTGTCGTGATCATCTAAGTCAATTGCTTTTCCCGATCCTTCACCCACACTTCTGAAAGTGATTTCCCTTAATCTGCCTATTTCATTTACAATATTGGGAGATTCCTTTTTTGTGGTTAAGATCACTTTTAAACTCCCTTTTTCAGCAAAAATATTGGTGCATTTTTCCACTTCTGCATTGATTTTTTGTGAATCAGTAGTCCCAATAACATCCGCAAAATTGGGGAAATTGACATTTTTGGTACCCGATTGACGGTTGATTTCTTTCAGGTTCAAGGAGCAGAATAACCTAATTTTCGTTTCTAAATCGTTCAGCAGTGTTTCACTGCCGTTAATTTTAACTGGAAATCCAATGTGAGAGTAAATGGGTTTTCGGCGCACTTTCAAACCTTCTCTTGGGAGTAATGCGGATTTGATTGACGGGTGAAATTTGCCAAGTTGATAAAACAACTGGCTATTTTTCCCTTGTATGGCCCAAGGTAATATGGCACCTTTGTGTTTTAATATGATTTTTCTTGCGGTTGAATGCCAAAATTGTTCGTCCACACATTTTTCCTTGAAATTGTAATTTGCAACATCTCCAGCAGGAAATAATATAATGCAATGTCCTTCGTTAAGCCAATCGAAAATATTTCGAATTTGTAGTGCATTTTGTCTTACCGAATCTCCATTTTCATATGGATCAACTGGAATGGTAAAAGGTTTTAAGGGGTCTACTTTATAAGTTAATTGGTTGGCAATGATTTTAACATCTTTTCTGATTTTTAATACTTGATCTAAAATCAATATTCCATCTGGAATTCCTGTTGGATGGTTGGCAATTATAAGCAAAGAACCAGTTGAAGGAATTCTCTTGAGATGTTCTTGTGAGACAATGTGTTTGATTTTGGATTTCCGTTTATACGCTTGAATGAACTGCCGGATATTGTAGCTTTTGACCTTGTTATAAAATCGATTTGCTTTTGACCAACCCAAAATTCCAGAAATTAATTTGAGGGTGATATCGTTTGCTAAAACGGGTGTATTGAGTGAGTTTTTGATTTCTTCTTTTTCAATGAAAGACATGTTGTGAAATAACTACCTGAAAATTGTCGGAAAGTAATTGCATTGTTAAATTTTGGTCAACTTGCTTGGGTTTCCTTTAAATTAACATCATCTCGATGTTAGTAAATTGATTTAAATACCCATTTCAATGATTTACGAACTCTTTGCTACAAAATAAAAATTGTATATTTACCACAAAATATACCGTATGAAAAAAATTCTCCTCTTGATTCTTGGATTTTTTAGTTTTTCTTTCATTCAAGCTCAAACAGCCCGTGATGTTGCAGTTGAAATATATGTTGAATTGAAAACATCTGGTGTGAATATCAATTGGAAACCTGATGCCAGCGCAACAAAATACTATATCTACAAGCGAAGCAATGCAAAGGTGGATTGGTTGCTTCTCGATTCCGTTTCTGGTACTACCAATACATATTTCGATGCATACTTTAGTGGAAATAAACCCGTTGAATATCGTGTTGCTAAAAAATCGACAAAATACAGTTTCTACGGTAATGGATATGCTTTGGTGGGACAAAAAATACCTGCAAAAACAAATCTCGGTAAGGTTTTACTGATCATCGATTCCAACTACATTGTCCCTCTGAAAAATAAACTGTCTGAATTTAAAGATCAGCTTTCTAGGGAAGGATGGACCGTTATTTCCAAATCGGCCTTAAGGTCAGATTCTGTTCATCAAATTAAAAGTTGGATTAAAAATCAATGGATTGCCGATTCTCAAAATGTAAAATGTGTTTTTTTACTCGGTCATATTCCGGTGCCTTACAGCGGGAATTATAGGCCTGATGGGCACTTGGAACATACAGGGGCATGGCCTGCTGACTTATATTATGGTAATTTTTACTCAAATTGGACAGACAATTCGGTTAACAACACGCAAGCTGCATATTCAAGAAACCAGAATACTCCAGGCGACGGAAAATTTGATATTTCAAGGGTAAATCCAATAGGAACATCATTAAGTGCCATTCAATACGCTCAAATTCCTGTTGGAAGGGTGGATTTGTACAACATGAATTCATTTGGCAATGATACCATGCTCTTGAATCGTTATTTAACCAAAGACTTGAATTTCAGAAAGGGAATACATAAAGCGGTATCGCGTGGATTAATCGACGACAACTTCGGATATTTTAGTTCCGAAGCTTTTGCTTCAGGTGGATTTAGAAATTTCTCTCCGCAATTTAAGGATTCTGTTTTTGAAAGAGATTATAGAACATCCATGTCATCTCAATCTTATTTATTGAGTTATGGATGTGGGGCAGGAACCTATACGGGTTGTTCGGGAGTGTCAACATCTGCTGATTTTGTGAATGACAGTTTACTCAATCCATTTACCATGATGTTTGGAAGTTATTTTGGCGATTGGGATAATACCGACAACATGTTAAGAGCGCCATTGGCAAGTAAAGGTTGGGGATTGGCAAATGTTTGGAGCGGAAGACCTTATTGGATGCTTCATGAATGTGCCCTAGGTTCTCCATTGGCATCAGCAACGCTAACATCGGTTAATTCTTATTATTTTTATAATGCGGCAGCATTTCAAAGTGGAGTTCACACTGCGTTGATGGGCGATCCTACACTTACGTTGTATCCTTTGCCATCGTTAAATCACGCAAAAGCTATTGCCAAATGCACAGATTTGGTGAGATTCCGTTGGGATTTACACTCAGATGCCATTGACTCGGTGATCATTGAAGAAAAAATTTCTGGTGCATGGAAATTGATTGCTAGGGTAGTTGGTACAGATACCTCTTTTTCGAAAAAGGCTTCTACTGGAGCTCATTATTATTCGATCCGCCCATTGAAACTGATGACATCGGCTTCTGGATCTTGGTGGCAATACGGCGCCAGAGAATATACCGAAGTTAGTGTAAATGTTGCGGCTAAAGCGTTGGCAATCACTTCAACTAAAACAGCTTGTGAGTCAGATTCAGTGATTGTAGCTGAACTTAAATTTGGCAATACACCACCTTACAAACGTTCATGGTATGTAAATGGGGTCTTGAACTCAGACACTTCTGTTTCGTTTAAAAATAAATTTAAACCCGGAAAAAATGTTGTTCTCATGAGTTTGCTAACTGATTCTGCTTGTTTGTATGTTGATTCAGTGAAATTTACCATTTTTCAACTGCCAACTGCGAAACCAATGTTTGTAAGTGCTAAATCTGTATGCTTGGGTCAGCCCCTTATAATGAAATCTCAATCTCATGGTCAAAATATTTGGATCATTGGTGCAGATACGGTTTCTAAATCAGATTCAATTTATCACATCGCCAAATCTTCGGGTTCATACAGACGTGCGCATTTTATCACAGATTCCAATCTTTGTAATGCATTGTTTTTCGACACCTTCACAGTTTTTAGTGCTCCCAATGCTCAATTCGCTGTAAATCCAGATACTATGATTTGTTTTGGAGGGACATATAATCTAAGTGCAATGGATTCATCTAATCAACATACTTGGAAGGTGCGAATTGGAACTAAAGACAGTCTTTATTCAGTTCAAAGATCTACGAGTATCTCAAAAAATTCATTGATAAAATATATCGCGGTCACCTTAGATGGATGCATCGATTCATCGAGTAAATCGATTGGGTTTTACAATTTACCTAAAAAGTTGAAAATTCAAGTGACCGGAACTGCTGTTTACCCTGGAGATACTATTGAATTAAGAGTTTATCCGAATGCGCAATGGCCCAAGGGGAATCATGCGGTTTGGACAAAGCCATTCGCTTCAAATGATTCAATTTTGAAATTCAGGGTATCAGATACTGGGATACTTCATTTTGAGGTGAAAAATGAAAGTGAATTCGGTTGTACATCCGATACTACACAATACGTTCAATATTTTGGTCCAAGCGGTATTTGGAATGTAAAAATCCAAAGCATTGCCGTTTATCCAAATCCGAATTTAGGTACTTTCACAATCCAAACCCCAAGCAAAGTTTCGTACATCGAGATTTCTGATGCTGCAGGACGCCGAGTTAACTTTAATTTTGAGCAGAATCATCAATCTAAAGCCATGCAAATACAATTGGTTGAGCGTCAAAGTGGACTTTATTTCATTCAGGGGTCTTATGAAAATGGCATTAAATTTGTTTCTAAATTTGTAATTGATTAGATGATAAATAGATAACAGATGAGGTTGACTTTGGTTGTTTTCATATTTGGATTTTTGTTTTGCAATTCTGCGGCTGCGCAGAGGTTGAAAAATTCATCGGGTTCTACTATCGGTTACATCGAGAATGGTAGGGTTAAAAATAGTTCTGGTAGTACTATTGGTTACATTGAAGATGGAAGGGTTAAAAACGGATCAGGCAGTACAATTGGATATTTTGATCAAGAGAGAATCAAAAATAGTAGTGGTTCAACTATTGGTTATTTTGATGGCGAGAGGGTTAAAAATGCTTCAGGAAGTACCATTGGTTATATCGGTGATGGCAGGGTCAAAAACGGATCTGGCAGCACTGTTGGCTATTTTGAATCCGTGAGGAGAATTGAAGCTGCACTCTACTTCTTTTTCTTTTTTTATTGATTTTTGAGGGATGTGACATTTGTCACAATCAATTTATTTGCGCATGGCTACTTTTGTGGTTATGCGGAAAATTGTTTTTGGATTATTCATTTTGATAATGCAAGATTTATCGGCTCAAGATAGGCCATATTTGCATCATAATGAGCGTGTGAAGTTGGATAGTCAGTCTAAAACGCTACAAAATTTTTTACGCAAAGGTTCTTTTTTCGGTCATACTCGGTTTTATAGTATGTATACCGATAACGCCGATGGACTAACAGATTATTATGCGCATGCTGTTGGCGTTGGTATTGGTTATGAAACAGGCACATGGAAGAATATCACATTGGGTATTAGTGGTTATGCTATTTATAATTTGCAATCGTCTGATTTTTCAAAATTAGACTCAGCCTCAAATCAACCCAATCGGTATGAACTTGGTTTATTTGATGTAACAAATCCTACGAATCATCACGATTTAGATAGGTTAGAAGATTTGTACATCAAATATTCAAATCACAAAATTGAACTTAAATTTGGGAAACAGCACATTCGATCTCCCTTTGTAAATCCTCAGGATGGTAGGATGCGTCCTACGTTGATTCAAGGTTTGCTTGCGGATTATCGTCCCTCAAAAAAAACAACATTCCATTTGGGGTACATCACATTGGTTTCTCCACGAAGCACCATCGCTTGGTCGGATGTTGGAAATAGCATTGGGATTTATGGACAAGGGGTGAATCCGAACGGAACCAAATCGAATTATTTTGGGAATCTTCCAAAGTCTGAAATTCTATTTTTGGGTGCTGAATATACGTTGCGAAAAACAGATAAATTGCAACTTTGGAATCAGCTCGTAAGCCATATTTTTAATACAACTTTTTTGCAATACGAGGGATCATTTACATTGAATTGGCAAAATCAACTGATTTATGGATTGCAGTATATCAGACAATCGTCGGTTGATGATGGCGGAAATATTGACCCAAACAAAACCTATATGCAAAAAAATGGAGGTTCAGAGGTTTATGGATTGAGGTTAGGGATAAACCATGAGAATCAATGGAAATTGACCCTTAATTATACGAGAATTACCGACAAAGGAAGGTATTTGATGCCAAGAGAATGGGGCAGAGATCCATTTTTTACCTTTATGCCGCGCGAGCGGAATGAAGGGTATGGTGACGTGAATGCTTTTACCGCTGTTTTGAGTAAAAATTTAGGGCTAGAAGGCTTGAGGGCTGATGTTAGTTACGGACAATTTTACCTTCCTGAAATTTCGAATACAGCTTTGAATAAATACGGATTTCCATCATATCAGCAGTTGAATGTTGATTTTAGATATTCTTTTCAAGGATTTTTTAAAGGCTTTGATGTTCAATTGCTATATGTTTGGAAACAAGCATTGAACAACATCGATTATTTGCCTAAGTTTGAAATTAATAAAGTCAATCTGAATCATTATAATATCATATTCAATTATCATTTTTAACTTTCCTCAATGATCAATACTTTATCTACAGAAAAAAGCCTATGACAAACAAATACCACGACATTTCCTGCCAGTGTGGCTGCAATCAACACCTCTCAGAACAAGATCGACGTTCATTTCTCAAACAAGCTTCAACTTTAGGGTTGGGTTTGGCATTTGGAACAAAGGTGGCTTATGGTTTAACCGACGATGAGCATGCTTTGTCTAACATTCAAAAATCTCAAGCGGTTAAAAATGGCAAAGCCCAACACTTTACCATTTTGCATACAAGTGATATCCATGCTCAACTAGATATTCACGATGAGTTTTTCCTGGAAAACGGGAGTCCAGTTTACAAAAAAAGAGGTGGTATGGCGAGTCTTAAAACAATGATTCGCACTTTAAAAGCTCAGAATCCTTTGAATACGATAGTTATTGATGGTGGTGATTGTTTTCAGGGAGGCGGTGTAGCTGCATTAACAGAGGGTAAAGCCATTGTTCCATTGATGAATGATATTGGGTATGATCTTATGTTACCGGGCAATTGGGAAGTCGTTTACGGCAAAGAAATGATGATGAAAGACCTTGGTGCATACAGAGGCGCTAAAATATGTGCCAACATGTTTCACGATACCAAGGACGATTTTTCTGGAGATATGATTTTCCCACCATATTGGACAAAGCATGTAGCAGGAATTAAAATTGGATTTATTGGATACAATGATCCATTGACGCCCAAACGTCAAAGTCCTGCCTATTCCGAAGGAATCAAATTTACGGATCCATCCATCAATGTTGCCAAATATGTGCGGGTTTTAAGAGATTATGAACAATGTTCCATGGTTTTCTTGGTAACCCATATGGGACTTGCGCAACAAGTTGACCTCGCGAATAAATCATATGTTGATGGTGTTGATTATATTTTGGGTGCTGATACACACGAAAGGGTGAGAAAGCCAATCAAAGGAGCTTTTTCTAAAGTTACAGAACCCGGTGCCTTTGGATCGTTTGTTTCAAAGATGGACATTGTAGTTGAAAACGGGGTGATCAAAGAACATCGATATGCCTTATTGGATGTAGATCCTGAAAAATACAAACCAGATCCAGTGATGCAGCAACTTGTGAACAAAGCAAAAGAACCGTTTGCTAAAGAACTGAATACAGTGATAGGTACTTCTAAAACAACCTTGGTGCGTTATTATGTTATGGAAAATCCAATGGATAATATGATCACAGATGCATTGATGTGGAAGTTGAACCCAGACATCGCCTTGTCGAATGGTTTCCGTTTTTGTCCGCCTTTGGTTCCAAATCCTAAAACGGGCCTAGCGGAGATTACCAATGATTATCTTTGGAGCATGTTGCCAGTAAATTCAGAGGCAAAATGGGCTCAGGTGTCGGGATTGCAATTGAAGAATTGGTTGGAAAAGGAGTTAGAAAATGTGTTTGCAAAAGATCCTACAAAGCGATTTGGCGGCTGGGTGGTAAGATTTCAGGGAATGAAAATCAACATTACAGCCGATAAACCCAAAGGTCAAAGGGTGAATTCGATTACCGTTAAAGGAAAGTCAATTGAAGATGGAACCTTATATTCTGTGATTGCGTGTGAACGCGATGGTGATCCAGACGACACCCTTTGTCGTATCGAAAATGTGTTGAATCCTAAAAAATTAAACATCACACTTCACGACATCATTCGCGAGTATTTAAAAGTTCATTCACCTGTATCTCCAAAAGTTGAGGGAAGGGTGGAATGTACCGACAAACCCATCACGCTTTTATCGCAACTGGAAGGTTATGATTATGATTTTACTTAAGTGATAATTGTCACAATGAATTAAAAAAACAAACAACATCTTTGTAAGATATTTAAAAGAATAGTATGGAAATTTTAGGTTATATAGGTGCAATTGTTATGGGATTGTCGCTTGGTTTAATTGGTGGCGGTGGTTCTATTTTAACTGTTCCAATTTTGGTGTATTTATTTCATGTAGATGCAGTTCTTGCTACGGCTTACTCCTTGTTTATAGTGGGATTGACCAGTCTTGTTGGTTCTGTGAGTCATGTAAAACTTGGCAATATTCATTGGAAAACTGCATTGGTATTTGGTATTCCGAGCATTGTTTCTGTGTTTTTAACACGACTTTATTTGGTGCCTGCAATTCCCAATCCATTAATTTCAAGTTCAGCATTCACGGTTTCAAAGCCAATGGCGTTGCTTGTATTGTTCGCTGTGATTATGATTTTGGCGGCTTACAGCATGATCAAGCCATCAAAAAAGCCTCAAGAAAATGTAGCATCTGAGGTGAACTTTAATTTCCCGTTAATTTTAGCGGAGGGACTTATTGTTGGAATGGTGACAGGGCTGGTAGGTGCTGGAGGTGGTTTTCTCATAATTCCTGCACTTGTATTATTGGCGAAGCTGCCAATGAAGCAAGCTGTGGGAACTTCTCTGATGATCATTGCTGCTAAATCATTAATCGGATTTGTTGGCGACTTGAACGGAAATGAAGTGATAGATTGGTCATTTTTGAGTATATTCAGTTCCATTGCAATTGTAGGGATTTTGGTTGGGTCGATGCTGTCTAAAAAGATATCAGGTGAAAAATTGAAACCTGCTTTTGGATGGTTTGTTTTCATCATGGGAATCTATATCATTGTAATGGAAATTTATAAAATGAAGTAATTTGCCATGGATCAACTAGAGGTAGAAAAACTTTGGAAACAAGTCAAAACCCTGATGTATTTGGTGGTTTTGGTGGTTTTAGTTGCAGTTCTTTTGGTTGTAAAAACCAAGTTCCCTCAAACTTTTAAATCAATAGCTGCAGATACTACAATCATTGTTCAAGAAGAGTATCCAAATTCACTCGATAAGTCAACCGATTTGTGGACCGCTCCAACTCCTGAGGATTTGAAAAAAATGCCTGCCGATAAGCAAGTTCAAATCGAATATGGAAAACAACTCATTGCAAATACAGCTAAATTTTTAGGCCCAAGAGGTAGTGTGGCTCAAATAACAAATGGTATGAACTGTCAAAATTGTCATTTGGATGCTGGTACAAAACCCTATGGCAATAACTATGCGGCAGTTTTTACAACTTATCCTAAATATAGGGCAAGAAGTGGAGGCATCGAAGATATTTACAAGCGTGTGGAAGACTGTTTTGAGCGATCATTGAACGGGAAAGCTCCTGCTCGGGGTTTAAAAGAACTTGAAGCCATGGTTGCATACATCAATTACATTGGTAGCAATGTGAAAAAAGGACAAAAACCCAAAGGTTCTGGCATTTATGAATTGAAGTTCTTGGATAGAGCGGCAGATCCTGCAAAGGGTAAAATTATTTATGCAGCAAAATGTCAATCTTGCCATCAATTAAATGGAGAGGGCTTGTTGAATGAAGACAAAGTGAGCTATCAATATCCGCCTCTCTGGGGTAAAAACGCTTACAATCAGGGTGCTGGATTATATCGAATTTCTCGTTTTGCTGGTTACATCAAGGCCAATATGCCTTTTGGTGCAACTTTTAAAGAACCCCAATTAACAGATGAAGAAGCATGGGATATTGCTGCTTACGTGAATGCAATGCCACACCCGAGTAAGGATATCTCTAAAGATTGGCCGAAAATAGAAGAGAAGACATTTGACCACCCGTTTGGACCGTTTGCCGATGCATTCTCAGAGGAACAACATAAATTTGGTCCTTTTGGCCCAATCAAAAAAGCGAAAGGAAAATAAGCATGTTGGAAGAACTTAACTGCTGTGTCGATATGAATGGTCCAACTTTAGACGCTCATTACTGGAATTCGCAATATATCTCCAATACCACCGGTTGGGATTTGGGTATGCCATCGCCAGCTTTGGTTGCCTTTATTGATACACTTGAAAAAAAGGACATCAGAATTCTCATTCCTGGTTGCGGAAATGCATACGAAGCTGAATATTTGCTGGAGGCTGGTTTTTCCAATATTACGTTGATAGATATTTCCGCGGAACTCGTAAAAAAATTACAGGAAAGATTTGCGGGAAATGCGAATTTAACTGTGATTTTGGGAGACTTTTTTGAATTAAAAGGGCAGTTTGATGTGATTTTAGAACAAACTTTTTTCTGTGCACTTCAACCTTTCATGAGGGAGCATTATGTTCAGAAAATGCGCGAGTTATTAGATGAAAACGGCATTCTTGCTGGGTTGATGTTTAACCGAAACTTTGAAAAACCTGGGCCTCCGTTTGGTGGTAGTGCCAATGACTATCAAAAGTTGTTTGAAGCAAATGGCTTGGAAATGGTGGAAATTGAAAATTGCTTAAACTCTGTAGCACCTAGGGCTAATTCGGAGGTTTTTGTAAAGGCAAAAAAAATAATTGGTGTTTTTGATGTAAAAAACCCATGTTGTAACATTTAAAAAAAAACGAAAATTTTATGAATATTGAACAAATTTACACTGGATGTTTGGCACAAGGAGCCTATTACATTCACAGCAATGGTGAGGCGGTTATCATTGATCCTCTTCGCGAGGTTCAGCCCTACTTAGACCGTCTGGAGAAAGATGGCGTGGTTCTTAAATATATTTTTGAGACCCATTTTCACGCTGATTTTGTAAGTGGTCACGTTGATTTGGCTGCAAAAACAGGAGCGAAAATTGTTTATGGTCCAACAGCCAATCCTGAATTTGATTGCATCATTGCAGCAGACAATCAAGAATTCAAGGTAGGTGAGTTAACATTAAAAGTGTTACATACTCCAGGACATACCATGGAAAGTTCTTGCTATTTGTTGCTCGATGAAAACAATCAACCGCATAGTCTTTTCAGTGGTGATACCCTATTTTTGGGTGATGTTGGAAGACCTGATTTGGCTCAAAAAGCGGCTGATATGACACAAGAACAATTAGCAGCAATGTTGTATGAGTCCCTCATGAATAAAATCATGCCTTTGCCGAACGACGTAATGGTTTATCCTGCACATGGAGCGGGAAGTGCTTGTGGTAAAAATATGATGAAGGAAACGATGGACACTTTAGGACACCAAAAGGAGATGAATTATGCGTTGAATCAACCGTCGAAAGAGGCCTTTATTGAAGCTGTATTGGATGGATTATTGCCTCCACCGGCTTATTTTCCGATGAATGTTGCCATGAATAAAAAAGGTTATGAGTCTATTGATCAAGTGGTGAACAATGGTATGCGTGCTTTGGAAGCTTCTGCTTTTGAGGTGGCTGCCGAAAGCACCGAGGCGGTTCTTTTAGACACCCGTAACCCAGAGGTATTTGCATTAGGGTTTATTCCAAGAAGCATTAACATAGGGGTAAATGGGCAATTTGCTCCATGGGTTGGTGCTGTAATTGGGGATGTGAAAACCCCAATTTTACTCGTAACCGAAGATGGGAAAGAAGAAGAAACTGTTATTCGTTTGTCGAGAGTTGGTTTCGATAACATATTAGGACATTTGAAAGGCGGATTTACAGCATGGAAAACATCAGGAAAAGAAATTGATTCCGTAAATAGAATTACTTCAGAGCAATTTGAAAAAGAAGTGAATCTTGAAAATGATGTGGTTGTTGACGTGCGTAAAGAATCTGAGTATCGCGCAGAACATGTTGCCGACGCTTATAACAAGCCTTTAGATTATATCAATGATTGGTTCAAATCTCTTGCCAATGAAAAGCCGTTTTATCTTCATTGTGCAGGTGGTTATCGCAGTATGATTGCTGCTTCTATTTTGAAATCTCGTGGAATTCATGATTTCAAAGAAATAGAAGGTGGATTTGCTGCAATTGCAAAAACGAGTGTTGCTAAAACTGATTTTGTTTGTCAAAGTAAATTACAGAAAAACTAATGGATACATTTTTGGAATGGATAAAACAGCCGTGGCCATGGTACGTGGGTGGTGTTTTTATTGGATTAACGGTTCCAGCATTGTTGTTGCTCGGAAATAAGTCGTTCGGTATTTCTAGTTCATTGCGTCACATTTGTGCTGCGTGTGTTCCAGCGAAAATTCCTTTTTTTAATTACGATTGGAAAAAAGAATCATGGAATTTGTTTTTTGTGTTCGGTACTGCCATTGGTGGTTTCATTGCTGCTAATTTTTTAACATCAGAGGAAACCATTGTTATTGCAGATAGTACGAAAAAACAATTATTGGCCCTCGGCGTTACAGATTTTACCAATATGATGCCAACTGATATTTTTAGTTGGGACCAACTGCTTTCGGTGAAGGGATTTATTTTCATGGTTTTGGGTGGTTTTTTAGTTGGTTTCGGTACCCGTTGGGCTGGTGGTTGTACCTCTGGACACGCAATCATGGGTTTGAGTAATTTGCAATGGCCCTCTTTAGTGGCTACTTGCTGCTTTTTAATTGGTGGGTTCTTGATGACATGGTTCGGATTACCCTTTTTATTGTCATTTTAATTTCGTATATTTATGAGTAAACATTCAAAAGAAATGGTAGAAACGGGCACCGCTTGTGTGAACGAATCAGATATTAAAAAACCTTGGTATAGCAATTTGAAATATGCCTTTGTGGGCATTCTATTCGGTATTGTGTTTGTAAAAGCTGAAATCATCAGTTGGTTCAGAATTCAAGAAATGTTTCGTTTAGATTCTTTTCATATGTATGGTGTGATTGGTACTGCGGTTTTTGTAGGACTGATTTCTGTACAAATCATCAAAAGAAAGAAAATGAAATCTATTGAAGGTGAGCAAATTGTGATTCAGGATAAGACTTTCAATAAAGGTCAAATTTATGGGGGACTTATCTTTGGATTTGGATGGGCCATTACAGGTGCTTGTCCTGGTCCTTTGTACACACAATTGGGCGCTGGATTTACTGTAGTTGCAGTAACCATTCTAAGTGCTGTTTTAGGTACTTGGGTTTACGGTAAATTCAAAGATAAACTCCCACATTAATTTTAATTACATCAAAAAAAAAGGATGATTTGAAAAAATCATCCTTTTTTTTTGATGAGTGACCAAAGTCACGGCAAACCATCGTTTTAGCTTTTAATTTTGCATCATTCAATTCAAAATAAATAGAATTAAAATATATGACAACAATTAAATCATTGGTTACAGAGCAAGGTGCTACTGTGGTTGACGTAAGAGGAAGTTGGGAATTTGCCGACGGACATGTAGAAGGAGCATTGAACATTCCATTGGATGAAATTCCGATGCGCATGGCAGAAATGAAACAACTTAAAACTCCTTTAGTTGTTTATTGCAGAAGTGGCAACAGAAGCGGAATGGCAGAAATGATTTTGAAACAATCTGGCATTTCAGAGGTTTATAACGGCGGCGGACTTGCCGATATGCGAATTGCATTGATGTAAGGTATGTGGCATTCACTCACGCACAATTGGAATCTTGCCCGTATCATGAGACTTGTTTTGGGAGTCATGATTGCATATCAAGGGTATATGACACACCAAAATGGTGTGATTTTGATGGGTGCTTTTTTTAGCCTATTTTCGTTATTTACATCGGGTTGCTGTGGTGCAACTTGTGCGAATGACAATCAAAAGAACAATCAAAAAGAAAATGAAACAATTACATATGAAGAAATTAAATAATATCATGTTTGCAGCTGCCCTTTTGCTTTTTGCAGGTATGGCAACAGCTTGTAACTCAGTACCGTCAAATTCAAATGAGGTTAAAAATGAAATGACAGTATCTGATACCACTAAACCAGGTAATGTCAAAGGGTCTATTATTGTAGATGTTAGAACTGTTGAAGAATGGAATGGCGATGGGCATGCAAATTGCAGTGTGAACATTCCGTTGTCGGACTTAAGCACAAAAATAGAAGAACTTAAAAAATACCAGAGCGTTACTTTGGTATGTAGAAGTGGAAATAGAGCAAATACGGCAAAATCAATGCTCGAGGAAGCTGGTATTCAAAATGTTACCAACTTGGGTGCATGGCAAAATATTCAATGCGCTAAATAATTCAGTGAGTGTTTGATTGAAAAAGCATAAAAAAAGGGGGCTCAGCCCCCTTTTTTTATGCTTTTTCAATATTGATCAATTGTGCAATTGATGTATTTATTTTTTAACTTTTTTTCGGATATTGTAATCAAATAAACCAATTTTTAATCCGCCATAAACACCAAATCCCTGCAAAGTTGTTGCGTCTAAATTGGTAGAATTGTTAGTGTCGAATGAGAATCGGTAATGTGCACCCAAATACGCTTTTGCATAATTGAAAACATTTGCTTCAATTTGAATTCCTGGTTGCACGATGAAAAATCGATTTCCAAGGTCCTGATTTCTTGAAATTCTGAATGAATCAGGTCGAATGCCACTTGCGGCAAATGAATCAGTAGTGGCCATTCCCATTCCCACTAATAAAGGAACAGAAATATGAAATACATTGGTTGGTTTGAACGTATACTCCAATTTTAATCCTCCATAATTTGCCCTCAAATACAATGGATTGACTTCTTTTGGAGAAAAGTCTCTCACCATAGTGCGATTCATTGACAAACCTACAGAAAATTTCTGGTTAAAAACCAACATCCCCGAGATGCCACTCAGATGTGTGAATTCATTTTGAACTTGTCCGAATTGGTACTCTGGAGCCACATAAAGTCCAATCGTGTTAATTTTTGGCGTAGAAAACAATGTTTTGATTGAATCTTGAGCTTTCGCTGCGGTTGAAACCAATGTCAACCCCAATACTGTGAATAAATGTTGTTTTTTCATGTTTTTAAAATTGAGTGCGTAAAATCCAATCATCAAATGAATGTGCGTTATTTGAATATAAATACGAATGATCATTCAAAAGGGTGGGGTGAAATTATTATTTTTTTTAGCCCACCATTCGAGTCAAATTTCAGTATTGTTATAGTATAGAGAAATCCAATAATGCTCATTTCAACTTCCCAAAATCAATCTAAAGACAATTTGCACGCCATCATTGAGAAGTGCAAAGAGGGGAATTCAGCAGCACAATATGAGTTGATTTCGATGCATTTAGGGTATGCTAAAAAATTGGTTTCTAGATTTTTGCACATACAAGAAGAGCAGGAAGAAGTGATTAATGATGGTTTTTTGAAAATTTTCATGCATCTCAATAAACACGATACCTCTAAATCGTTTAAAGCATGGATTCGTACGATTTTTGTGAATTCTGCAATCGATTATTATCATAAATATCATAAATTTAGTCACACTACAGATGTAGAAGATATTGAAGTCGTTGATTTAAACCACGACGTGTTGAGCAAGCTGTCGGTTGATGATATTATGAAGTTAATTCATCTATTGCCACCGATGTACAGACTTGTATTTACTCTTTTTGTGGTTGAGGGATATACCCACCGAGAAATTGCAGAAATGTTAAATATAAAAGAGGGGACTTCGAAATCCAATTTGCAAGATGCCAGACGAAAATTGCAAAAAATGATTGCCCAAAAGTTTCCTGAATACAGTAAAACCTATGACTTTAAAATTTCACGATCCAAATGAAAGATGAATTATTTGACGACATATTAAAGCAAAAATTGGATTCTGAAGATGTTCCATTTTCTGCGAGCGAGGTGAAAAACATTCATCAGCATGTTCGCGCGAATTTACCGTTGTCTCAACCGAAATTCAAATATTCACGCATTGTTGCCAATACAATGATTGCTGGTGTAATTGGTGCGACATCTGTTTTATTCTTTTTTCAAATGCAAAAGAATAACCGCTTGCAAACAGAGGTTAATAACATTAAAATTCAACAACAAGAATTTCAGAAACAAAATAGTTTGTTAATTGACCAAAATGACAAAATGAGTCTTGAACTTGCAAAATTAAAAATGGAGTTGTTGCATGAATTTCGCCCTCAGGTAATCGTCCCTCAGAAAAGAGAATATGCGCAAAAAATGCACTTGATTTCTCCAGAAAGATTTGCAGTTACTGCAAATTTAAGTTCGAATAATAAGCATGCAGAGACCATGCTTTTGGCTGATTATCAAGAACAAAACGAGAAGATGAATCAAGTTGAAATACTTGAAAATACTCAGAAAGACAGTCACGTTGTTATTGCTCAATCAGAAAAAATAGAATTTACGGCCAAGCCAATCAAAGATACTTCTGCAGCAAAAGATAGTATTTTAGATGCACAGAAAATGATTAAAAAATATCAATACACCGCCGGATTAATGGGTCATGTTGGAATCGGAGAAAAGGGGTTTGGTTTGATGGCGACCGTTTTGAAAAATCAACGTTGGCAGTTTCAAATTGGACTGAAATTGAGTTCAATTATGGGACGTAATTACTACGATGAGGAAGAATTTAAGCGCACAGAAAAAACGAATTTCGCTACTGAATATACAGGAGTTAACGGAGTTCACATGCACGACTATAAAAACATCCAATTTAATTACAAAGTGGTGCAAATTCCATTGTCTATTTCCTATTTG
>CAZYBT010000003.1:0-24110 GCA_964645755.1 uncultured Rhizobium sp. | reverse complement strand
CCTATTTGATGCCCTTGAAAAAAGATCTTTGGTTTGTGACTGGTTTGGGGACAAAGCTGTCGTTAAGATCTACTGAAGCCGTGGCTTTTAGGGCAAAAAATTGGCCGGGAAATCAAGTTGTATCGCAGGAGTTGAGTGTAATTAAAACTAATTTTCCAAAGATGCATGATGTTTCGATAGCACTTGGATTACAGAAGAAATGGAATCGATTCGTCGTTCAATCTTCGATGTATTTCGATAAGAGTTTTAATGAAGTGAAGTTCAAACCATTGTCTGCCACTTCAGGAATTACAATGCAAGTATCTTATTTGTTCAATCAATAAAAAAGGGCAGTAATGATGCTGCCCCTAATATTCGTTGTGAGATAATGTTGTTTACTTTTGGGTACTATCAACTGTGTTTGTAGTTTTTTGATTGCTGCTGTCTTTAGAATCGCATTTTTCACAATTTTCTTTACAGTTTTGTTCTTTTTCGGTGTGTTTGGTCGAATATTTGGTGCCCAAAGCAGTTGAAATGAACAGCATGAGTAAGATTGTGGTCACAAATTGAGACGATAGTTTTTGTAAGGGCTGACTCTCAAGGAAATTCAACATCACCATAGCCAATGCAAGGAGCGCGCTGGCAATCAAAATAATTTGTCCACCCGGCCAATGCATAAATTTAAACACCCCGCCAACGATGATTGTTGCGAGGGTTAAAGTAGCCACAAAATTGTGAACTACAGAAAGCCCATTTTCTTGATTTTCAGTATAACCTATGTAAATAGCTCCAATAAGCAAAGTAAGGCTACCAATGAGAATCAGGATGTTTGCACCTGGCCAAGATTCTAATTTAAAAATCGTTCCAACGATGAAAAGTACAAATGATGATAGATTTAGGAATTTTTTCATGACAGCGAAGTACAATGATTTGAAAAACAATAGAATACCTATATTTTGGTATTTTTGTAAGCGATCAAATATTCATTCGATGGTTTTTCAGAGACATAGAAAATGAAACAACAAATCCATGTTGGTTTGAAGGATTGAGGCGTAGTTTTACTTTTTCTTCTTTTCAAATATTTTCAATACCATCCATGATTTTATTCCAAAACCTAACAATTTACCATCGAAAACCAAGGCATTGAAAGGTTTTCTAATTGCATACATGCAGGTGTAGATGCAAAAAGTTGTTAGGCCAATCAGCAATGCTTCAAAAATTTTTTTATGTTTTATTGAATTTAATTTTTCAATCATATAAATTTTTTTTTAATGAAGGAATCTTTTACATGATTTAATGAAATGATATTTTTACAACCATATTAAAATAACGAATTTTATATTCCTTTGATTCAAAGTTATGCAAAGGTTATTACTCATTGTCTTCGTTTCAATTTTTCAAATTGGTATTTTATTTTCACAAAAATCGCAAATTGAAAGCGATAAACTTCATAATTATGTGGTTCCTGGTCAATTCGATTATTGTAAACGTGATTTAAATGGAATTTCAATATTGCCCAGTGGCAGAATTGTCTCACCCGCAGGTGATGTTCTAGAAATTAGCCGTTCAGCCTTTGGATTAGCGGTAAATTCTGAGGAAACACTGGGGGTAATCTTACATAACAATGCAATTTCAATTGTGAATCTTCGAAATAAAAAATTTACAGTTGAACGTTTTCCAGAATATGGAAAAGAAAAACAAGTTGGTTTATTTCAAAGTACGTTTATAGGAGCTTGTTTTGGGAAAAATCCTGAAGTTGTTGCTATAAGTGGAGGAGATAATGGTAAAGTTTTCTTTTTCAATTTAACGAATAAGAAGGTAGTTGATTCAATCGACTGTAATTTATTTCATCCAGAGGCTCTGGGAGAATCTATGATTACAGATATTGTTTGGGATACTATGTTGAATGAATTATGGGTTTTAGATAGAGCTTGGCAAGAATTGTATCGTATAAATCTTCAAAGTAAAAAATTAATTGCTAGATTAAACACCGGAAGAATTCCATTTGGGCTACAATTGTCATCGGATCGAAAGCATCTTGTTTTTGTAAATGTTGGGGTGTATAATTATCCTTTGTTGCCCGGAGTGACTCCAAAAAATAAAGATAGTTTTTATTTGCATTTTCCACCATATGCTGCTCACACTAAAGAATCGGAGGAGGGTGTGATTGTTGAGAATAAATTTGTACCGGGTCTAGGTAAATCTAATGTTGATGAATCGATGTCAGCTTGGGTTGTGAATACTCTCTCGAATAAAATTGTTGCAAAAATAATTACTGGTAAGAAAATTGGAGAGTTTATTGATGGTGCTGAAATTGTTGGTGGTTCACATCCTAATTCTGTCGTTTGTTCAGGCAATTATGCCTATATTAGTCAGTCGCAGAGCGATGAAATTGCAGTATTAAACTTAACGAATTTTAAAATTGAAAGGCAAATTCCAATTACAACTGGTACTTTTTTAGATCGGTATAGGGGATATTTTCCATATGGATTAGATATAGACTCGCGAAAGAATAGATTATATGTGGCTCTTTTGGGTTATAATGCAGTTGCCGTTGTTGATTTGAACAAGAATAAATGCATTTCGTTTATCCCGTCGGCTTGGGGAACTTCGAGGGTTAAATTTTTAAGGGGAACAAATGAGTTACTTGTAACTTCAATTAGGGGATTGGGTGCAGGAGCAAATGGCGGAATAGGATTTGTTGAACCAATTCAAGGAAAATATATTGGAGATATTCAGTTAGGATTGTTACAGAAAGTAAAATTAAATCAAACAACAAAGCAATTTGATCAATGGACTAGGGCTTGCATGAACCATACTTTTGTTCAAAATTCGGATTCAACAATATCAAAGTTAGCTTCTTTTGGAAATGCTTTAAAACAAAAGGATTCGACCAAAATCAAACATATTGTTTATATAACCAAAGAGAATAGAACATTTGACGAATTGTTTGGTCAATTACCTGGAGTAAGAGGTGATTCAACACTATCGAGATTTGGTGTGAATGCAGAACGCTTTTTGATTGAACAAATTGATAAAGTATCAAATGCAGATCTCCATAAATACGGATTCGATACCTTAATGCGTAAAAATTTTGTTTTAGGGTTGGATAATTTAAGAATTGCTCCGAACCATTTAAAGATTGCGAAGGAGTTTGGCGTATCTGACAATTTTTATTGTGACAGCGACGCTTCTATTCACGGTCATCATTGGATGCTTGGAACGATTCCCAATGAATATGTAGAAACCAATTCAGCGAATGTTGGTACATATAAATTGTTTTCAAAATCCCCTGGAGGAAGATTTCCGAGAACTACTGGAGCTCAAGATCCAGAAGATTATAATCAAATTGGAGGTTTGTGGGAATCACTAGAAAGAAATAAAATATCTGTATATAACTTTGGTGAGGCAAATGAATATACGGATGTTCAAGAGGAATGGTACGATACAATGAACGGTACGGCTTTAGCGGTACCATTTCCAATGCCAAAGTCAATTTATTCAAAGACCTCGAAAAATTACGCAGGATATAATACGAGTATTCCAGATCAGTTTAGGGTAGAACAATTTGAAACTGAATTTACAAAATTGTGGATTGAGGGGAAAGATGATTTGCCAGAATTATTGACAATTCAATTGCCCAACGATCATACTTCTTCGCCCAGACCGAATGATGGTTACCCATTTATACAGAGTTATGTTGCTGATAATGACTTGGCGTTGGGCCGAATTTTGCAATTTTTATCACATACAAAATATTGGAAAAACATGCTTGTGATTATCACAGAAGATGATCCCCAAGGTGGTGTTGATCATGTAGATGCACATCGTAGTGTTTTATTGTTAGCCGGGCCATATGTAAGGAGAAATTATATCTCTACCAAACATGCAAATTTTGGTTCAATAATTCGTACAATTTATACCTTAAAAGGTTTGCCATCAGTGAATCATTTTGATGCGACGGCAACAGTCCTTAATGATTTTTTGACGGAAACTCCAAATTACAAACCATATATAATGGAAAAATCTGACTTGAGGGTCTTTGATCCGGAGTTAGCAATGAGAAAATACAACAAGAATATCCCTTGGCGAGAAGTGAAAATGGTTGAACCAATGGATAATGAACAATTAATTAAGCTCAATAATCAAAAATAAGTCTATGCTAAATCATATTCATTTTAAACTTTTCATTGTATTGCTCTTTTCTTTTATTCAGAATTCGTATAGCAATAACTCATTAATCAAGCAAGATACAACTGGTTTAATATTGCCCAACGGTTGGCGAATTTCACCCATTGGAAATCAAATTGTTTTGGGTGATTTGCCAATTCAATTAGTAACACATCCCAGCAATCATTGGATTGTTTCAATTAATGCGGGGCAAAGTGATCAATCATTGATTGTCATAGATACAAGAAATGGTAAAAGAACAGATAGTGTTAAAATTGATAAGACATTTTATGGTTCTGTTTTCTCACATGATGGTCGATTACTATATGTTAGCGGTGGAAATAATAATTCCATTGAAGTTTTTAAATTCAAAAATGGACGGTTAAAACACAGAGAGTCAATTCATATAGCAAAACCTTGGCCTTATAAGGTCTCCCCAACGGGAATGTGTATCGCAACGAATCAGAAAATTTATGTTTCGACTAAAGAAGATTCTTCAATTTATGAAGTGGACTTGGTTTCGCGGGTATCAAAGAAATGGGCTCAATTAATGTCAGAGGGATATGCTACTTGTTTTGATATAAAATCAAATAGAATATGGGTAAGCGAATGGGGAAATCAATCTGTAGCATGTTTTGATTTATCGGGGAGACTTATTGTCCGAATACCAGTAGGATCGAATCCTAATGAAATCGTAATTGATATAAAAACTGAGAGGCTTTTTGTTGCATGTTCAAATGACAATTCTGTATATGTAATTGATATCAATAGTTTTAATGTTCAAGAAATATTAAACACTTCATTGTACTTAGGTTCTCCTACAGGAAGCACGCCAAATGGGTTATGTATTGACACCACACGTGGGTTATTGTTTATTGCAAATGCGGATAACAACAATATCGCAATTTTTAGTATTGGTGAAGTTGGTGATTCAAAAATATTGGGTTATTTCCCAACGGCTTGGTATCCAACTCAGGTCAAATTGATTAATGGAAATATTTATATATCGAATGCCAAAGGTTTAAAATCGGCTTCAAATCCTTTTGGCCCAAATCCAATAGCTCGCAAGAATCAAGTTGAATATCAGAAAGGAATTAAAAATTTACCAGTTCAATACATTGGTTCATTATTTAGAGGGACTCTTCAAGTATATCCATTAGATAAACTACTATCAAATATGGATGCGCAAACCAAAAGAGTGTATTCGAATACTCCGTTCACAATCAATCAATTGACTAAAGATACTTTAATTCCAAAAGGAAACCCTATCCCTCAAAAAATAGGTGATATAAGCCCAATAAAGCATGTTTTTTATATCATAAAAGAAAATCGCACTTATGATCAAGTATTAAGTGACATTGAAGGTGGTGATGGTGACACTAATTTATTATTATTTGGGAAAAACATTACACCGAATCAACATAAATTGGCTTCTGAGTTTGTACTATTAGACCATTTTTATGTAGATGCAGAGGTGAGTGCAGATGGCCATAATTGGAGCACTGCTGCAATTGCAAATGATTTTACAGAGAAAACATGGCCTACAAGTTATGGCGGCAGAGGTGGAGATTATGTTTATGAAGGACAATCAAAAGTAGCGACACCTCAGAAGGGGTTTATTTGGAATCATGCAAAAAATAGAGGATTGAGTTATAGGACGTATGGAGAATTTGCTGATGATTATAAAGCCAATATAGAGGTTCTTGAAAATCATTTATGTTCAAAATTTACTTCTTGGGATGAACATGTGAGAGATACAACCAGATTTAACCAATGGAAAACAGATTTTGATTCATTATTGTCAATAAACATGGTTCCTCAATTAAATACATTAAGATTTATCAATGATCACACAGAAGGCGTTAGAAAAGGTAGACCTACACCTTTTGCTCATGTTGCGGATAATGATTTGGCAGTTGGTTTATTTGTTGAGTACCTGTCAAATTCTTCAATTTGGGATAAATCGGTTGTGTTTATACTTGAAGATGATGCTCAAAACGGTGCAGACCATATAGACGCACATAGGAGTACCGCATACATTGCTGGTGGTTTTGTTAAACGCAATTTCATTGATCACACTCATTATTCAACTAGTTCAATGTTAAGAACAATTGAATTGATTTTAGGTATGTCGCCAATGAGTCAATACGATGCTTCAGCCAAATCAATGTGGCGTTGTTTTAGTGATACTGTAAATATGAATCCGTTTAAAAGTGTGCCCAATTTGGTTGATTTGAACGAAATAAATTCTCAAACAAATTCAAAATCTACATCTTATTTAATGGAAATGAGTGAATATTTAGATTTGTCGAAAGAAGATGTCGCCAATGAAAAATTGATGAATGATTTACTTTGGAAATATGTAAAAGGAGAAAGTTTAATGACTCCAGTGCCTGAGCGCAGGGGATTTATTAAATAAACGTATGTATAAGATTATTTCATTTTTGTTATTTTGTTATTTTGGTATTGAAGTTAAGGCTCAACATTTAGAGGGTTTGAGTAAGGATTTTCATCGGATAGATAGTATTGAAATTTCTACTATTTTCCGACAAAATAAAGTCGAAAAGAATACGCCATGGAATTTAAATCATGTTGATATTGAAAAGGAATCAAATAAATTTTCAAGCACATTACCAGACGCGCTATCATTAATGCCGGGAGTATTAATGCAGCGGACAAATTTAGGAGGTGGGTCTCCATATGTAAATGGACTTACAGGAAATCAGATTTTGATGTTGATTGATGGAATTCGAATGAATAATGCAATTTATAGATATGGCCCTAATCAATATCTAAATACTGTGGATCTATTTAGTTTGGGAACGGTTGAAATAGCCTCTGGTACTGGTTCTGTACAATATGGAAGTGATGCATTGGGGGGAGTAGTCCATTTAATGAGCAAGATGCCTAAATACACAACTGGTCCAAAATTGATTCATGATTTTACTGGAAGAGGTAAGTTTATAACTGGTTTACAGGAAGGCACTTTAAATCTTCGTATTGAAGGAATGAATCAAAACAAAGCATATGCGATTAATGGAACCATACGGAAATTTGGTGATGTCGTGGGTCCACAGTCAATCGGCACTCAAACCCCCAGCGGATATAAAGAATATTCAATAAATGCAATGGTTAGATTTCGAGATTTAACTGGTGAATGGGTTATAAATAGTCAGTTGGTTTCGCAGTTTAATGTTCCTGTTTATCATAAATATCAATTAGAAAATTTTGCTTTGAATGAAATGTCCCTTCAGTTCAGAAACCTAAATTATATAAGGCGAATACAAAAAATTGGGAAGCAAAATCTGTCAGAATTACAAACTACAATTGGTTATATACAATGCATTGAGGAAAGAAATATTCAGAAAAATTTATCTCAAGTTAAACGAATTGAAAGTGATAGGGTTGGTACATATTTTGGAACAATGCAATTTTCAAAGAAACTCAAAGGCGGTATTGCAATCAATAATGGAATTGAATTTTATTTAGACAAAGTAGGTTCCATACGAAGTGAATTGAATTTGGCAAATGGAAACGAAGCCGTTTTACGCGGACTGTATCCAAATAATTCCCAATTTCAACAAAATTCCATATTCTTTTTGATGCATAAAGAAATGTCAAATTGGAATATTTATGGAGGTATAAGATATCATTTTTCAAAAATAGATATTCAAGAGGAATCTTTAGGTAGTATTCAAGTTAACACAAACGCAATGGTTTACAATTTTGGTGTAATAAGATCCGTTTCTACATCTTTTTCACTTTATTTAAATCACAACACAGGTTTTAGATCACCGAATATCGACGATTTAGGTACTTTAGGGATTGTGGATTTTCGATATGAAGTGCCTCAATATAATTTAGACCCGGAGTATACAAAAACTACCGAAATTGGATTGAAATATACAAATGTCAATACTAAACTAAGAATGAATTTGTTTTATACAGATATTCAGGGACAAATTGCTAGAGTTAAACTAAGAGACAGTTTACAAGGATACCCTTTGTATCAAAAAGAAAATGTTGAGAACAGTGAACTCTTTGGAATGAATTTCAGTTTCACCCAGAATATTGGTTCTAAATGGAATTTAGATTTGGGAGGATCTATTTGTATAGGCAATAATATCACGCGAAATGAACCTATGAGAAGGATCCCGCCAATAAATGGTTTTGTAAAAGTTACTTCAATATTAAATCATAAGTGGCAATTAAATTTAGATTTTCAAATTGTAAATGAACAAAATAGGTTGGCTAGTGGTGATGTTGCAGATAATAGAATTGGCATCAATGGTACCAATGCTTATACAATGACAAACCTATGTGCTACTTTTAAATCGTTAAAATATAAGGTTGTCTTTGGAATTGTAAACTTATTTGACAATGTTGGAAAAGTTCACGGTTCTGGTATTTTTTTACCCGGTAGATGCTGTCAAATTCAATTTTTATTTTAAGTTAAAATGAAAAAATAGTGATTGAATTTCTAACGGAATATTATATTTTAGTTGGTTATTTTTTGATAATATCTATCAGTAAATTTAGTAACATGTTGCGTTTTAATTTGCCTCAAACTAAAAATAAATCATGCGAAAAATCACATTGTTAAATGCTCGAAAATTGTGTATGTCGTTGACGGCGATTGCCGCAATTTCTACATTAGGAGCGCAAACCGATGAAATGTCTGATACTGCGAAGGTCGACGAGGTTGTTGTTACAGCATTGGGTATCAAAAAGGACAAAAAGAAACTTGGATTTGCAGTCCAAGAAATTTCAGGAAATACCTTGACCAAGGCAAAAGAACCAAACGTTGTTAATAGTATGGTAGGTAGAGTTGCTGGTCTAACAATTGGTCAAAGTGCCGAAATCTTGGGTGCGCCTTCTATTGTACTTAGAGGTTCAGATCCTAGAAGAGGTCAAAGTGTGTTGTTTGTTGTTGATGGTATTCCGGTAAACTCAGATGCTTACAATTTAGCACCAGATGACATTGATAAAGTTACTGTACTAAAAGGTCCTGCAGCTGCCGCACTTTATGGCTACAGAGGTCAAAATGGGGCAATCGTAATTACAACGAAAAAAGGAACGCAGAAAGGAGTTCAAGTAGAATTCAACTCGAGTAACATGTTGGAATCGGGATTTTTAACGATTCCAAAAGTACAAGATTTATATGGTCCTGGTGATCATGGTAAATACTCATTTGTCGACGGTAAAGGTGGTGGATTAAACGATGGAGACTATGATGTATGGGGTCCTAAATTTGAAGGTCAATTAATTTCTCAATATGATAGTCCAATAGATCCAATTACTGGTGTAAGAACATCAACACCTTGGACAAACCGTGGTAAAGACAATTTATCGCGTTTTTTGCAAACTGGATTAGTAACAAATAACAACTTTAGTATTTCAACTTCTTCTGAGAAGGCAGATGTTCGTTTTTCATTTTCGAATATGCACCAAGTTGGTCAGGTTCCGAATACTTCTTTAACAAGTCAAACCTTCAACTTAAGCAACACCATTCGTTTTAATGAGAAATTAAAATTAGATGCAAATATTAACTACAATCGTCAATCCACACCGAATATTAGCGATGTGAATTATGGTCCAAATTCAATGATTTATAATATTATCATCTGGGGTGGAGCAGATTGGGATATAATGTCCGATGATATCCGTGGAATTTGGCAAAAAGGTAAAGAAGGTGTACAGAGTGTATTTGCAGAATACCAACGTTATCATAACCCATGGTTGATGGCAGAAAAATGGTTGAGAGGTCATTACAAAAATGATGTGTATGGATATACTTCTTTGAACTATCAAATCACGCCTGCTTTGAATTTTATGGCTAGAACATCAGCATCTACTTATGATTTATTAAGAACAGAAAAAATGCCGTTCTCAGCTCATCCATATGGAAGAGAAGAAGGAAGAGGTGATTATAGAGAAGACAGACGTTCAATGTTTGAAATGAACAATGAGTTTTTATTAAATTACAAAAAAGACCTTTCTTTATTTAATGTTGATGCGTCATTTGGAGGGAATCGTAGAGACTTCACCTACACTTCATCGTTTGTAACAACAGATTACTTAAATGTGCCAGAGGTATATAGTTTTGCAAATAGTGCAAATCCTGTAAAAGTATCGAATTTTAATTCAAATATGGCTGTTTCATCTTTGTTTGGATTGGTTGATATCAATGGTAATGGATACAATGTGAATTTAGCTGCCCGTATGGATAATTTATCTACATTGCCTGATAATGCAAGCTCTTACATTTATCCATCTGCATCTTTGTCTTTAATTCCAACAGAAATTTTTAAAAAATTGAAATCTAAAAACTTAGGTTTCTGGAAGCTTCGTGCTTCAATTGCCGAAGTTAAAGGTGGATTAACAAATCCAACAATTGGTATTGTAGGTAATCCATTAGGATATGGTTCAGATTACAGTTCACCATATAATGGTCCATCATATACTAATTCATCTGTTTATAGTACACCATTGACATACAACAATAAACCTTCAGCAAATTTTACAAATACACTTTCGAACGCGAACCTACAGCCATTTTCAAGAACAAATATTGAAGTTGGAACAGAAGCTAGGGTGTTGAATAATAAAATTGGTTTAGAAGCTACATATTTTATTTATAACGATGGTCCTGGAATTTTCCAACGCTCTATTTCTGAAGCTACTGGTTACACCAATCAATTGGTGAATGGTATCGAAACTCAACGTAGAGGTTGGGAATTTAGCATCAATGCGGATATCATAAAAGCTAAGAAGGCAGGAGATTTGGAATGGTCTACATCTGCGAATTTTTCTGGATATGGTGAGTATTTAACAAAAGTTTATGATGGAGTGGATGCATTATCATCAAATTTCTTCTTGAGCGATAATAGAAACGATAGGGTTTTAAAAGTTGGTGATAGAATTGATGGTATTTATGCATCGGCGTTTGCTCGCAGATCTAACGGTGACATTATCAATGATGCCGGTGGAAGACCTGTTGTATTGGCTAAAGGTAAATTTTTAGGTAATTCTTTGCCTGATATGGTTTGGGGTTTCTTTAATAATGTGAAATACAAAAACTTTAATCTGTCTTTTCAATTTGACGGTCGAGTAGGTGGTAAAATTGTAAATCAAATTCAACGTCAAACCTTTAGAGGTGGTAGAAACATCGAAACAGTTGAAAATAATATTAAAGATGCAAATGGTTTAGGTATGGGCGATGCTCGTTATCAAGATTATTTGGGTAATAAATCTTGGGTTGGAGAAGGGGTTCGAATCACCTCAGGTATACCTAAATATGACGACAATGGTACTTTGTTGAATGAGAGTGAATTGACTTTCGAAGACAATTCAACTAAAACTTATTTACAGGATTATGTAAGTCGTTATTATGGTCAATACGAGGCAAATATCATGGATAAATCTTATTTTAAATTAAGAGAAATATCTTTAACTTACAACGTTCCTACCTCTTTGATGGGTAAAACTTTCAAAGGAGCGAGTATTTCATTTATCGCCCGCAACGTATTGTATTTTGCTATGGATCCTAATAATCACAATGATTTAGATTTAGATCAATTTCCAGGGATGACAGGATATTCAGCGCTTCAGACACCAACTTCAAGAAGATATGGTTTAAACATCAATTTAGTATTCTAAAATTAACGAAACATAAAAATGAAAAAGATATTATTCTTAGCAATTACAGTAATGACTGTAATGTTATTTCAGGGTTGTCAATTGGGTGATAATTTAGATAAAGATCCGAATAAACCTACAACCGTTACACCAGATTTAGTGTTCAATGGCGTTTGTAATTCAATTTACATGGCTCCTTGGAATGACGTTGCAAGATGGTGTCAGTATAATTGTTGTAACTATAACTATTATGGTAATAACGAATATAACTGGGCTAGCGCATCAATGAGTTTTACAACAATCAAAAATGTAATAAAAATGGAAGAAGAAGCAAAAAGAGTTGGTTATGACAATGTGAATCCATATACCGCTTTAGGGAAATTTATCCGTGCATATCAATATTATAACATGACGATGTTAGTTGGAGACTTGCCACTATCAGAAGCATTCTCAGCGAGTAATTTTACACCTAAATATGATAGTCAAAAGGAAATTTTTATTCAAATTTTAAAGTGGTTGGAAGAAGCAAATGATGAAATGACCACATTGTTGGTTAATGGTAAGGCTTCATTTAACGGTGATATTTATTTCAATAATGATTTGTCGGCTTGGCAAAAAGTTAACAATGCTTTTGCATTAAGAGTTTTAATGTCATTGAGTGCGAAAGAAACTGATGCAGATTTGAATATTAAAACAAAATTTGCCAATATTATATCAAATCCTTTAAAATATCCATTGTTAAATAAAAATTCTGATGGGCTTCAGTACGTTTATAACACTACATTTAATAAATATCCTGTTAATCCTGATAATTTTGGTTTTGATGCAACGCGTTACAACATGAGTGCAACCACGCTTAATTCTTTAGTAAAACTAAACGATCCAAGAGCAATGTTTATTGCTGAGCCGAGTGGGGCTAAATTAAAGTCTGGTTTGCAGCCAACTGATTATGCTGCATTTGTTGGTGCCCCAACAAATATGGATCTTGCAGACATGAGTTCTAAAGCTGGTATTGACAACGGATCAAATTTTCTTCCTGGTGAGTTCTCTTTTTACAACCGTAAGCGTTATTACAGCACTTATACTGCAGAAAATTGCATTCAAATTGGTTATTCTGAAATGTGTTTTAACATTGCAGAAGCGGCAAACCGTGGTTGGATCACGGAAAATGCAAAAACTTGGTATGAAAAAGGGATTATTTCAGCTCAAGACTTTTATGGAATTGGGGCAGGTGCAGTTGATGTTTATTTCTTTAAACCAGGTGGTAAAGTAACAGATGGTGGTTCATATAACAAATTCACTGTTAACTTTGACCAATCTGCATATTTACAACAATCTTCAGTGAGCTATGCTGGAAATAACGCAACGGGATTAGGTCAGATTCTTCAACAAAAATATTTGGCTTTCTTCCAAAATAGTGGTTGGGAAGGGTATTTTAATTACAGAAGAACTGGTTTACCCACTTTCTCTGAAAATGGGCCTGGTATAGGTAACTCTGCCGGTGGTTCTCTGATACCAAAAAGATTTAAATATCCTGTTTCTGAGATATCTAATAATTCTGTGAATTACAAAGCTGCTTTACAATCGCAGTTTGGTGGAACAGATGATATTAATTCGGCTCTATGGGTAAATAAATAAATTTTTTAAAGTTATATTTTGGTATTGCACGATGAAGGAGATTTATTCTCCTTCATCTTTTTATTTTAGAATTATGATTATCAATAATATCAATAAATTAAAATTACTTTTTGAGCGACAAGGTTCAAAAGAATATGGTGAAAATGTAACTCAGCAAGAACATGCAATTCAGTGTTATTTAAGAGCAATTGAATTTAATGCTTCACTTGAATTAAGGGTTGCTGCTTTTTTGCATGATATAGGACACTTACTTTACTCCGAAATAGATATCCATAAGCAATTAGACTTTGAACATGAAGTTATAGGGGCGAATTTTTTGTCTGAGTTGAAATTATGTGACAAAGTTGTAGATTTAATAAAATCGCATGTTTGGGCTAAACGTTATTTAATTACCCTTGATGCTAGTTATATGGAGCAATTGTCAAAAGCGAGCATTGATAGCTTTTACTTACAGGGAGGAGTGTTGACAACAGAAGAATTTAATTTATATTCTCATTTTCCTAATTTACAAGAGTGTTTGCAACTGAGACGGTTTGATGATGAAGCTAAAATTGAAAATATTAAATCAGTCATTCCTGAATCCGTTTGGATTGATATTCAGAAATGTATGATTTAAGCGATTTTGGGAATGATTTCATTTGCCATACCCCATCCTAAGGTCATGCCTGCTCCACCTGGGCCATTAAAAATGAACACCCCATTTTCAACCTCCTGAACCCATTCACTTGAACCATTGTTCATTTTTAAATATTTCCCCATCCATCGTTGTGAAATGTTGATTTCCCCTACATTCATTATTTCCGCATAATAATCGAGAATAAATTGATCAATCTCATTGCTTTGAAATGGATCGAGTTGGTTCCCATATTCGTGCGAATCTCCAATAGTTAGTGCTTTATCATGGTTTTGAGAAACCAATAAGTGAATTCCATTTTTTAACTGATTTGGATATTTTTCTAAGCAAAATTTTTGGTATTCTTCTCTTTGGGAAAGTGTGCTATATGAATCATAATGCAAATAACTTAATCCTGCACAAAGTGCAGGAATTAAATTTGAAATTGGTGCACTTCTCAGCATGTTTAATTGGCTAATTGTTATCGGTGCAGTTTCAAATACTGATGGATACAATATGTTGGTTTCATAACCGCTGCATATGATAATAACGTCAGCTAAATGAGATTCCCCGTCTGAAGTTTTAACGTTACCAGATGTACATTCAACTATTGTTTTTCCAAAGTTGAATGTAATATTGTATTTCTCTGCGAGGTACGTAGGGATTACCCTGATTGCTTCGCGTGATTCTACAATCATCTCCGTTGAGCTAAATAGACCACCAATTATATTATGTTGATTTAAATTGGGTACCAAATTTAAACATTCACTGAAATTTAATATTTTCAAATTAGGCCGATGATGAATTTCTGCACTGTAAAATTCATGCGCCATATCTAATTCAATTTTATTTGAAAATAACTGTATGGAGCCAGCATGGTTATGCCAAATGCCCGCATTTTTACAAATGTTCGACCATGTTTCACGACTTTGTAATGCCCGTTCTAAATATTTATCAGAATGTTGGCCAATTGGCCAAACCATACCAAAATTTCGGATTGACGATCCTTCAGCTTTGGGCGATCTTTCAAATACGGTTACTTGATATTTTAGTTCTGACAATGTCTTTGCGGCAGCCATTCCAAGAATTCCTGCGCCCACTACAATCGCTTTTTTTTGAATCATAAAATTGACTTTCTTTTGTATTTGTTTATTTGTATTATTGAAATTGTTGCTCCGATTAGAATTAGAATTCCTCCAAGTTTTATTAATTCTTTAAAAAGGTATAACCAAGGAATATCTCCTTTTTGAGAGAAAATTGCAATGCCACTAATGGTAAGTGATATCAAATAACCAAAGGAGTCGGCCATATAAACTAGAAAACCCGAATTGCAAGCCGATCCATTTAATGCTACCAATCGGTCCATAATACTAATATTTATAAGAATGTATCCCAAATAAATACCCATCCCGCTGAATAATAAAAGATAATATCCATTGATGTAATTGTGATTGAATAAAATGGGTGAGATCGCACAAATGATTCCTCCAATAATTGTTGAATACAAAGTAATGAATATAGCATTTTTATGATTGCGAATCCTAGAGATAAAAGGGATACATGTTAACATGATTATGGTTAATATAGTTTCTAATTGCGATAAACTAGATGATTTGTAAATGTTTAGTGCTTTCATGATTTCTCCACTAAAATTATCCCTGGAATCTCGAACTAAGGTGAGTATGCAATAAGTAAAAATGGTAGAAATAATAAAAAATTGATATTTCTTGAGGAATTGTTTTCGTTCTGTTTTGTTTAATGGTTGTCGTGGCGCATTCTCTAATTTCTCTTGTTCCGATGGTTCAGGCAACTTTTCTAACAAATAGCTAAAAAATATAGACGGAATATAAAAAATAGCTGCTATAATGACGGGGATCCAATTTGTAATGTAGTGAATTTCTTGAAGGTAAATAGCCAAAGATTTTACCATTCCCGAAGAAAAAATAAATGTACAAGCTAAAATAGCTCCTATTAATTCTGTGAGTCTACGTCCTTCAATAAAAGAAAAAACCAATCCCCAAATTAATCCCAAAGGAAATCCATTTAGGAAAAACCAAAGCGGCCAAAATTGTATTGATGTTAATGGAATTAAAAATAATGGTATCACAGAAAAGAATAGTAATGTGGATATAGTTTTGCTGCGGTTTTTGCGTTTAAGAGTTCCTAAAAAGGAAATACCGAAAAATTTACTACATGTATAACCCAAAAGTTGAGCGATTACCATCCATGATTTTATTCCAAAACCTAACAATTTACCATCGAAAACCAAGGCATTGAAAGGTTTTCTAATTGCATACATGCAGGTGTAGATGCAAAAAGTTGTTAGGCCAATCAGCAATGCTTCAAAAATTTTTTTATGTTTTATTGAATTTAATTTTTCAATCATATAAAAATTCTTAAATGAAATAATCTTCAATGTTAAACCACTTGATAGAAATATTTTGCTTTGTTAATTGTTCATTTACTTCTTTAATTCCGTTGTCTAGTTCACATGTATGGTGTGCATCTGTGCTCATTATAGTTGGAATGTTTAACTCACTAATTTGATTTAAGAATTGATAATTTGGATATGGATTGCTTCTGTTTTTTTTGTAAATCGAGCGAGTGTTAATTTCAAGAATGATTGATCCCTGAGGTTGTTTTTTTAAAATTTCAAAAAGTTGATTGTAAAATTGATTCGCATATTTTTTGAAACTGGGGTATTTTTCTGCATTGATACAAATTTTATCAATATGTCCAATTATTTTTGTTTTTGGAAATGGCATATTCAACATGCTATCCAAGTTTGAGACATATAGATTTAAGACATCTTCCAGGTTGTCGTTGTAATAATTCACAATACGTGAAAATTCAGAAAACTCACCGTCAATTTCAATATATTCAATAACATGGTTGTCGGATTTTAAAATTGGTAGATAATGAATGCTGCAAATGTGATAATCAGCGTTGCGAATTTGAATATCACTCAATGCAGGGAAATCTTTACCATGTAAATAATCAATTTCCCAACCTATATAAGTTTGAATGGATTTTTGATAATGTCTTCCAAGTGATTGAATTTCATGTATGTAATTCGTAGTGTTAGATTCTTTAGTAGCCCAATTGCAAGGAAATGGTATCGGCGCATGAGCGCTAAACCCAATGAATCGCCAATTTAATTCAATTGCTTTATTGAAAAATTCAACAGGATCACATAAACCATCACAATAGGTTGTGTGAGTGTGTAAATTCATTACGGTTTACTTTTTCTTCTTTTCAAATATTCTAAGTAATGGCTCTAGATTATTCAAAATCTGAGTATAGGGTGCAGTATATAAATCGTCGTAGGTTTGAGCACCTGTTAAAACAGCAATGTTCCAAGCGCAACCCGCCGAATATCCCTCAAATAAATCACTAATGGTATCTCCAACTTTCATCACTTTGTGAGCGAATTCAATCTTTTCCTTTTTCATGGCAAGTTGAATCATGTCGGGGTGAGGTCGGCCTTTTTTTACCTCGTCTGATGCAATGTAACCGTCAATCATTGAACTTAAATTCAATTCTTTTACAATAATATCAGCAATGTTTTTGTTGAATCCAGTATTTAGGTAAATCTTTGTACCCCTTGATTTCATAAGTTCAAAAAGCTCAACAACAAAAGGCATCAAAGTTAAATTACCGGGTGTGCTATACAAATGCTCTAATTCGTTGTTAAAGTGATACAGCAAAGCTTCAATTTGATCAGGTTCAGCATTTTTGCCATGAATTGAACAGAGTTGTTCAAAAGCAACTTGTTTTGGAATTCCCATTACCCTGTTTGCATCTGACTGAGAAATTTGGATATTCCCAATTTCTTTCATTGAATTAATTGCCGCTTGTTGAACCAATCCATTGTCGTTCACTGTAGTGCCCGCCATGTCTAATACCGCTAGTTTAGGAGTCATGGTGCAAAGGTTACTTTTGAATATATTTATTGCATTATCTCAATGTTAAACTTGTGTTTTGATGATTTTTTCCTTAGTGTTGTTTGAAAGTTAAGTTAACTTTTAATTGAGGTAAATTCTAGATTTTTGATTGAATGAATGGTATTAAATTACCAGCTAGCGCTTGCTCCACCACCGTCAAAACCGCCGCCTCCGCCAGAGCTAGAATCAGAGTCGCTGTCTGATGAGCTCGATGAGCTCGATGAGCTAGAATTGCTATTTCGCGATTCTATTTCTCTTCTTTCCCGATCGCGCAATCTTTGTTCCCTCTCTTCTAACCTTGCTCTTCTACGTGCCAAACGCTCTTCCTCTGAAATGTTTGGATCATTGTCGTAGGCATCTTCTTCTTCTTTGATTTTTTTTGCCTCTAGCTGCATGGCCTCTATGTCAACTCCCAATTTTTTAAGCATCAAAATTTGAGCCTCCGCCATATATTCGGGATCGTGTTCTTCCAATTTGAGCATGTTGTTGATTGCATTCAAATGAACATCTTTCTCACGCAAATCTTTTACTTGATGCAATTTTAATTTGAGGAATTTCGCTTTATTCTTTTTACGGAGATTGGTGGCCCAAAATCCGAGGATTGTAATTCCAATGATTTCTGAACATAGCATCATTTCTGAATAACTCATAAAATTAATTCTCCTTTCTCTACCTTTTTCAATTGTTGTGCTCCTTTTAAATCAAATTTCAATGAATATATCTGAATAGAAATGACCACAATGAGAATTAAATGAACCCAAAATGGAATTTTAAATCCGCCCGTTTCATGGGCGTTTTGGCTAATGGTCACAGACATGTCAATTGGAGGTGGATTTTTACCTTCTATGATGTTCATGAGGGCAGAAACGGTTTTGTATATTCCTTCGTAATATTGATCTTCCTTTGCTGAAGGAACCCAGTAATTACGAAGTATTTCCCCAACTTTTCCATCAGGAAGAACTCCTTGCAGTCGGTTTGCTACCTGTATTTGGGCTTTCCTTTTTTCTACATTGATGTAAAATACCAATCCGTTATTTGAGTCCTTTGTACCAACTTTCCAAGTTCTCGCATAATTGAGAGATCTATCGTAGGGGTCTTCGTCGGATTGCTGTTCAATGATCACCGCAATTTTTGCTTTTGTTCTTAGGTAATACATTTTGAGCATGCTGTTCATGCTGTCAACTTCTTGCTTCGTTAATTTGGATGCAAAATCATGCATGTGCCCTTTCGCTGGTGGAATGCTGTTTGCGGAAATTGCAGAAAAGATTCCCCAAAAGTTTATGAGAATTGCAAATAATACTTTTTTCACAATGATTGTTTTATTCAATTCTAAGAAGAAAATTCTGAAAATAAAAGAAATTATAAGTTTAACTTTTTAAATTATTGTTATCTTTGGTCAATTTGATACTTATGAAACAAATTGGTTTTGTAGCTATTTTAGTTATTGGGGGACTTTTTTTCGGTGGATGCGCAAAAGAAGGATCAATGCCGCCAATCAACGATAGTATAGATTTAGATGGAAAAGTAATTAACGATAGTAGTTTGGTGTTTCCAGAATTATTTTTGTTGTCGGCAAAAAAGAGCACTCCCAATGCTGCAGACTTGCAAACACCCGTTTATATTCTGATTCATGGTTTTTCTGCCACAACTTTCGAATGGAGTGAGTTTCGTGATTTCGCAAAAAATGATGGAAGGTTTTACACATCACAGGTTTTGTTGGGAGCACATGGTAGAGATTATCTTGATTTTAGATCAGCCAATTGGCACCAATGGCAGCAGCCTATTTTAGATGAATATTTTAAATTGGTAAACCTTGGATACCAAAACATTCATTTTGCAGCTTCATCTACTGGTTGCCCATTGCTTTTAGATGCATTACATCACGGCAAAATTGTCCCTCAAAATAAAATGAACATAGTATTCATTGATCCTGTTGTGATACCAACAACCAAAACATTGTCTTTGATTCCGGCAATAGGGCCTGCGTTGGATTATGTAGAAACGCCTATGGAGAACGGTGAAGATGGTTTTTGGTACAAATACAGACCTTATCAAGCTTTGGAACAACTGAATGATGTGACAAAAACAGTTCGTGGAGAATTAGAAAATGGGGTTGTATTGCCTAAATATGCGCAATTGCAAGTGTATAAATCTATAGAAGATGGAACAGCGGACCCTTTGAGTGCTGTTTTGCTAAAAAAAGGGGTAAAACATCATGATGGGTCGTCTGTAAATGTAACCATGATGTTGTCTGAGTTGCATGTGTTTACGCGACTACGGGCTAGGAATAAAATTACGAACGAAGATATTCAAAATCAGCTGCGCGTTTTCGGAGAAATGAAATCTCAAATTGTACCATGAAAAAATTAGTCATTATTTTTTGCATTTTCTGCAACTTTTCGTCATTGTTTGCCCAATCCGATAGCAGTCGGAAGATAGAAATTGGCACTAGAATAAAAAAATATGCAGGTTTCTACTATGTTAATGGCCTAACAGTTCAGATGCAATCACCGTATTCAAAGAATGTGAGTGTTTACTATGGATTCAATTTAGGGAGCAGTGTTTTGGGTACGGCAATATCATCAAATGCTTTGTCTACATATGAGTTAGAATTAAGCGCTACTAAGTTTTATCGAATGGAAAAAGTTTTACAGCCCATGCTAAGGTTCAACGCGGGATTTGTGAATGTTGACTTTGGAGAATATTCGGAGTTGTTTGAAGACTTGCCTCAATGGGGAATTATTTCGTCTGTAGAGACGGGTGTATCCATCTGTCTAAAGAGAATACATCAGAAAATGAGATTCCAATTATCGGGAGGGTTTTACATTTATAGCGGAGGGCCAGGAGTGGTTTATCCAGCTTATTTGTTGGGGCAACTCAATTGGAGGCTTTAAGCAGTTACATGAATCATTGCATTTTGGTTTCATAAACCATGATGGTGCAATTGTCGCCTGTATCCACAATTGTGCCTGTTCCAATCTGAACGGCATAGGTATGAGAACCGCTTTCATTATTGATTATGGCTACCAATTCAGGCATGGTTGTGTGCACACTATTTTGGTTGAAATAAAACGAAGTATTATCGATTTCAGTTCCATCTCGCAGCAATTTAAAAGTTCTGGTGGCACCAGATGAGGTTGTCCATGCAGTGAAATTTGCTCGAATTTCGACAGTGCCTCCTGATCCGGTGTATGATCCAGACCAAGCGGAAATGGTTGATTGTCCGTTAATACTGGTTGTAGGAGAAGCGGAATTGATGAGAATTGTTTTTTTGAAAATAATTCCTGAGGGATTCAGAAGTCGTTGCCAATTCGTGCCATTATAATAATAATAACCCGGTGTTACATCATTTGGTGTAGTTCCTGCAGTTGCGGTATTGTAAATGGTTAATCCGGTTGCAGGAGTACTGATCGTTGAAACATCAGTAATGCTTGATAAAGCCACACGAGGAGGTAAAAATCCTTTTGAACTAGAAGTCACATCTAACTGAGCTGAAGCTGCGGGTGAAGTGGTGCCTATGCCTACTTGAGCTTGTAATGTGAAAAAAGCACAAAGAAAGAATATGAGGAAAGTGGATTTCATGTTAATTGAGTTTTGTTTCTGTAATGGTCAAATTTGCAATATCATTGATGTCTACAGTTGTGTTTGCTCCAATGTATATTGCATATGTATGGGAACCAGTTTCTAGAGGAATAATGGCATACAACTCTGTTATGGTATGATGGATTCCGGAATTGTTGAAATAGAAAGGAACATTGTCAATTTCCGTTCCATCTCTCATCAATTTAAATGTTGCGGCGTTGTAATTTGTGCTGCTGTAAGCGGTGAAATTCGCCCTTACTTCAACTGTTCCGCCGCTTGCTGTATAACTTCCCGACCACGCAGAAACAGTGGTTGCCCCTGAAATTGTTGTACTCGGCACAACTGAGTTAATGAGCATTGTTTTTTTGATGAAATTTGATGAGGGATTCAAAATGTGTTGCCATTTTGTTCCGTCGAAATAATAATATCCTGGAAAAACGTTATTGGGCGCAGACCCTGCGGTGGCAGTGTTAATGATTAATAACCCAGCTGCTGGAGAATTGATGGTTGAAACATCATTGATACTTGTAAGGGCAATTCTTGGGGGAATAAAACCTTTTGAACTTGAGTTAACTTCTAACATGGCAGAACCATTGGGACTGGAAGTTCCAATGCTTACTTGAGCAAATAAAAAGGAATTTAAAATGATTAAAAAAGAAAATAAAAGGAGTTTGAAGTTCATACTTTTGGAATACAAATTTAAATAAAATTTACTTAAAAAGTTGATTGTTTATTTACAGATTTTGCGGGCTTTTTTTATAGAGGATTGAGCATAGACCCATGTATTTTTGTCTGTGAAAGGAGAGGGGCAATTTGGGTTTGAATTTCGCTTTGAAGTAATTCCAATACCCTGTTTTTTACAAAATGGCGATGCACTACCAATCCTACGGACCGATAAGGAACTGGATCTTTGAAGTTCTGTATGTGATGTTGTTCGGTTTCCGTGAAATCTAAGGTAGATAATAAGGGGAGAAGGGTAGATCCATTGTTTGCTTTAACAAATTTCATTAAACTGTCGATGGAGCCAGCATTGTACTTAAAGTTTTTCTTTTGATTTAACCGTTTTTGATGAAGATTACAGAGTTCTAAAACCTGTGCACGCATGCAATGTCCCTCATCTAATAAACAAAGATTGTGCACATCAAGTAGGTTTGCATCTAATTCTGCTTTTTCAAATACACGGGTGTCGTAGAATACAAATGCTTCATCGTATAAATGAATTTCCTTGATGTCTTCATCATTGAGTGGAATTGAAACGATGCCGATGTCGAGTTCCCGCGCTTTGAGTTTTCGCATAATATCTGAAGTGGTTAACTCCGAAATGTTGATGTTCAAATTTGGGAATTTATTGGCAAATTCAGTGATGAATAAAGGCAATAAACTTGGTGCAATGGTTGGAATGGCCGCCAGGGTTAAATCCCCTTTAATTTCACCTTTGATTTCTTTTGTTATCTCATTCAGTTGTTCAATTTCTTTGTTTATCTTGTTGATTTGTTCGAGAATGATATGTCCCTCAGCAGTCATTTCTACGGGTTTTTTTTTGCGGTCAAAAATTTTGACCCCAATTTCATCTTCAAATTTGGAGATCATGGTGCTCAATGTGGATTGAGTAATATGACATTTATCGGCAGCGGTTTCAAAATGCCTGATTTCTGCAAGCGTTTGGATGTAATGGAATTGGTGAATATTCATCGATTTTATCAATAATGTTATTGAAAATATAGTTTCTGTAAAACAAATTACGTTGGTAAATTTGAGAAATCAAAAGAAATAAAATCAAATCATATATGAAAAAAGCAATTATTGTAGCGGTGCTATTGAGTTTGTTTAAACTGAATGCACAGCCTAACGTTGAGGCGAAGCCCAAAGGAAAATGTCCTTTTCATTCTGCTGCAGCTCCAGATGTTGAAGCTGCAAAACCAGCAGCCACAATTGAAGTTCAGCCACAAAAAGGCAAGACAAACAGAGAATGGTGGCCAAATCAATTGGATTTGAGTGTACTGCGTCAGAATTCAACGCTGAGCGATCCTATGGGTCCAGGTTTTGATTACCGTAAGGCGTTTGCAACATTGGATTACGCGGCTTTGAAATCAGATTTGCGCAAACTTATGACACAATCACAAGATTGGTGGCCAGCAGATTATGGCCATTATGGTCCATTGTTTATTCGCATGGCTTGGCATAGTGCTGGAACATACAGAACCGGTGATGGTAGAGGCGGTTCACGCGACGGTCAACAGCGTTTTGCGCCATTGAATAGTTGGCCAGACAATGGAAACTTAGATAAAGCACGCAGACTTTTGTGGCCAATCAAACAAAAATATGGTGCAAAGATATCTTGGGCAGATTTGATGGTGTTGACAGGAAATGTGGCCATGGAATCTATGGGTTTTCCGACCATCGGATTTAGTGCTGGTCGCTCAGATGTTTGGGAACCAGAAAGCAATGTGTATTGGGGTTCTGAAACCAAATTTATGGAAGATAAAAGATATTCTGAGGGACGTCAGCTTGAGAATCCTTTAGCAGCAGTTCAAATGGGATTGATC
>CAZYBT010000002.1:30008-81080 GCA_964645755.1 uncultured Rhizobium sp. | reverse complement strand
ACGATGCAAATACCACTGTGAGAAATGGTATTTCAGATAAAGACAATGATTTGTATGGCGAAGCTTATTCAAATATGGTTTCTTTTAATCGATTGGTGAGTTCTCAGTTGAATGGAACACATTCTTTTGGACAGAATCAACATTCTTTGAACTGGGTATTGAATTATGGAAACACGAACAGAGAGATTCCAGATTTTAGAATCGCCAATTATGCACTTCCGGGTAAAACAGATCGTCAATTGGTGATCAATCCATTCTTTAATACTGGTACAGGTCGATTTTTTTCGAACTTAGATGAGCAAACATATTCTGCATCGGTTGATTATGGATATACGATGAAAACTGGTAAAAATACACATATTGTGAAAACCGGAGCTTATTTGCAAAATCGTAACAGGACATTTTTAAGCCGTCAGTTTGTCTATGGGCCTATGGGTACGAGTTTGTACAGTAATAACTTGCCAGAGGTTGATTTAGCAGCGACTAATTTTGCAGAAAACACTTTGTATTTGTCTGAAATTGATGTGACAGATAAAGGAGAATACGATGCATTTAGCAAGTTGGCTGCAGGTTATTTGATGTTTGAGAATCATTTTCCTCTTTTTGTGAGAGAGAACAAACCTTATTCTTTGAAAGTGATTTATGGTGTGCGTTATGAGCAATTTGAGCAAGAATTGGATAACGTTTATTTCAGGAAATTGTCTTCGATAACTGGAATTACCAAGAAAATGGCCACACCGGGTGTCAACTCAGATTGGTTGCCTTCAATCAATGTAACAGTGCCAGTTTCAGATAGAATGTCGGTGAGAGCAGCGGCCTATAGAACATTGAATCGCCCTGAGTTGAGAGAATTGGCACCATTTGCTTTTTATAATTTCAATATTAACTCAGAGATATTGGGAAATAATAAATTACAGAGAGCTACAATAGATAATTATGATGTGCGTTGGGAATATTTTGGTAAAAAAGAAGACATGTTCTCGATTGGCGGTTTTTACAAACGAATTACCAACCCAATTGAATTTTCTTTAGATCCAACTCAACCGTTGATTCGTACATTTACATATCAAAATGAACGTATTGCCGATAATTTTGGATTGGAAATTGAAGCGCGTAAGAATTTGGCTAAATTGGTTGTGTGGACAGGTTTGAACTTCTTTAAAGACCTTACTTTTTACGGTAATTTGTCGTTGATCAAATCTGAAATTAAATTCGGACCAAATAGCAATGGGGTAGTGTACAGACCGCTACAGGGTCAAAGTCCTTATGTGGTGAACTTGAGCTTATTTTATGAGAATAAACAAGGACTTCAAATTAACACAAGCTTCAATAAAATTGGCCAAAGAATTGCTTACATTGGGGTTCCACAGAGTGTACAGAGATTTGGTGCCGATATTTATGAATATGGCAGAAGTGTTTGGGATTTGCAAATTGGTAAAAAAGTTGGCAAAAAGGGCTTGATAAAATTAACCATAGGAGATATTTTGGCTCAGAAAAATGTTTTCTACCAAGATTTAGATAAAAATGGACAGTTGAGCGACACAGAATACGATGCAACTACCAAAACCGGCGATAATATTTTGTTTAGTTTCACAAATGGAACTACTGTAACTCTGAACTATTCAATTACGTTCTAATTGAATTTTAACATACGCAGAGAGGGCCCTTTCAAGGGCCTTTTTTGTTTATTAAGCCTACGTTAACCAACTGTTTTAAACAGAAACACAATGATAACATTCTCGTAAAGCTACCCTTATAGTGTGGTTGTTTTTTTGCATCAGAAAAATAAAGAACTATGAAAAAAATTGGACTATTAATTGCAGCGGCAGCGGGTTTAACTGTAAACGCAACTGCACAGTTTGTTGAGCAAGTTGGATTTGTGGGTGCATTGGAAAATGATGCAGCTAAAGATTGGACAAAAGGTTGGGCAAATTGGAATCCTAAAACAACAGTTTATGGAGTTGCAACTGACTCAACTTCATTGTCTGACGCATCTGGTAAAAAAGTAATATCAGGAACAGTAACGTTGAACGCTTCTACAGTATATTTACTAAAGAGTTTTTGTATTATCCCTTCAGGAGCCAAATTAGTTGTGCCTGCAGGTACAATTATTCGTGCGGCTGCTGATGCAAATGCATCACCAAAAATGTATGCAACCATCATCGTTGAACGCGGTGGTATGATTGAATTAAATGGTACTTCTAGCAGTCCAGTAATTTTAACTTCAAATAAACCAGTTGGATCTCGTGAGAGAGGCGATTGGGGTGGATTGGTGATAACTGGTAAAGCGGTTAACAATCAAGGTAATGATGTTCAATTAGAAGGGTTTTCGAACGTTGCATTCGATAATACTTTAGGAAAATATGGTGGATCAGATGATGCAGATAATTCTGGATCAATTACTTACACTCGTGTGGAGTTTGCTGGTTACGCTTTCGAACCAAACAAAGAAATTAACGGTGTTACTTTCGGATCAGTAGGAAACAAAACAGTTGTAAACGGTGTTCAAGTTTCTTATTCAAATGACGATGCGTTTGAATGGTTTGGTGGAACTGTAAACGCAAAACATTTAATTGCTTACAAAACAACTGATGATGATTTTGATACAGATTTTGGTTTCCGTGGTGCTGTTCAATTTGGTATTGCACACAAAGATTCATCGTATTTTGATTTGTCTTGGAATGCTCCTTCAGGGTCTTCTACATCAGAAACTTTTGAATCAGACAACGACGCAAGTGGATCTGGTTTGAAGCCATACACTGCTCCTTTGTTCTCTAATATTACTTGCATTGGTCCAGTAGGTGAGGGACAAAAATATTCAAACTTGAGTAAAACTGCACAATCAGCTTTCCGTCGTGGCGCTCGTATTCGCAGAAACAGTCGCTTGTCTATTATTAACTCAATTTTCATGGGTTACAGAAACTTTGTGATGTTTGATGGTGATAGCGTATTGGTTGCTTCAGGTGTAAAACCAAGCGGTGCAATCACTGAAACATCTAACTTGTTTAGAAACAACTATATTGTAAACACTGCGTCTGCTGCAACAGCAGGAGCAACAAACACAGGTTTGGCCGAGGTTGATAGTAAAAACACACCAGCGGGTTTAGACGCTTGGTTGAGATTAGCAGCAAACGGTAACGTTATTGATGATGTTGCTTACGATAAAGGTACAGTATTGGTTGATATTGCAAACAATGATTTGAGAATTGTTGCAGGTAAATCTACCACTACAATGGCAAACTTTAATAACAGTGTAGTTGATCAATACGGTAAATTCAACGCTGTAAACCATCTTTCAAATGTAGCTTCAATGAGTATTTACCCAAATCCAGCTGTGGATCAAATGAATATGGAATTCACCTCAAAAGCATCATTCAATGCTACAGTTAAATTGATGGATTTGTCTGGTAAAACAGTTGTGAGTGAAGTTGTGAATGTTACTGAAGGTATGAATGCGGTGAGTGTAAATGTTGCAAATTTGAACAACGGTATGTATGTATTGGTGTTGAATGCAAATGGTGGTCAGTTCTCACAAAAAGTAATTGTAAACAAATAATATTTCTGAATAGTTTTAGTGTTGAAATGGCGGCCGAAAGGGCGCCATTTTGCGTTAAATGCAAATAAATTGTTTCAATTTATTTGCATTTAACGCAAAAAAAATCCCTCGCAAAACGAGGGATTTTTCATTTCAACAAGGTTATATTTTAACTCAATCCGGTGATTTTGCCGTTTACCACATCCATGCCCATTGCACTTGGTTCTTTTGGTAATCCTGGCATTCTCATGATATCACCTGCTACTGCAACAATAAACTCTGCACCAGCGTTGATAATCAATTGGTCAATTCTAATCGTAAAATCTTTTTCTACACCAACCTTTTTTGCATTGTCGGTGAATGAAAATTGAGTTTTTGCAATACATACAGGCCATTTGTCGGCACCAAGTTCTATGATATTCTTGAGAGATTTTCTCGCATTATCACCTAAAATAATGTTTTTACCGCCATAAACTTTCTGAACGATTTTCTCAATTTTCGTTTCTACTGAATCGTTGAGATCGTAAGTGTGATTGATTGCTTTAGAAGGGTTGTTTTCAACAATTTCAACCACTTTTTTTGCCAATTCAACAGCACCATCGCCACCATTCGCAAATCCTTGATTCCTTGCAAATGCTGCTCCCAAACTCTTACAGAAGTCTTCAACCATTTGAAGTTCTTCCTCACTATCAAAATGGAATTGGTTCAATGCAACCACAACCGTTTGACCAAAATTCTGTAAATTTTGGATATGTCTTTCCAAATTTGCCAGTCCTTTTTGCAAACCTTCTTTATTTGGCAATTTGATTTCTTTTTCAGGAACCATGCCATGAAGTTTCAAACTTTGGGTAGTGGTAACTAGAACAGTGGCTTTGGGAGTTAAACCAGCCGCTCTGCATTTGATATTCAAGAACTTTTCAGCTCCCAAATCGCTTCCAAATCCAGATTCAGTGACTGTGTATTCAGAATGTTGTAATGCTGCATATGTTGCTTGAATGCTGTTACAACCGTGCGCAATATTTGCGAATGGTCCGCCGTGAATAAACGCAGCACCACCTTCTAAGGTTTGAACCAAATTCGGGTGAATTGCATCCTTAAGCAAGGTAATAATGGCGCCTGTAACTTTTAAATCGTCAACCCTAAAAGCATGTCCCTCATGAGTATAACCCAATAAAATCTGCCCAATTCTTCTTCTCAAATCATCTAGGGAAGTAGACAAGCAAAGAATAGCCATAATTTCAGATGCCGGCGTAATATCGAATCCGGTTTCTTGAGGGATACCATTGGTGCTTCCACCCAAACCAGACGTGATGTAACGCAAAGAACGATCGTTGACATCCAAAACCCTTCTCCAAAGTACTTTTTTAAGTGCTGTTGGCTTTCCTTGATTGTTGTATTGGTAATTGTCAATTAATGCAGCCAAAGTATTGTTTGCTGATGTAATTGCATGAAAATCTCCTGTAAAGTGCAAATTAATGTCTTCCATAGGAAGTACTTGTGAGTATCCACCTCCGGCAGCGCCTCCTTTCATTCCGAAACAAGGTCCAAGAGAAGGTTCTCTCAACGCAACAATAGCATTTTTGCCAATTTTCTTTAATCCTTGTGTCAATGCAACAGATGTGGTTGTTTTACCACTTCCACTCTTGTTTGGAGTTGTAGCAGTAACCAAAATAAGGTTGCTTTGATTGATTCTGTTTCTATCTGCTTTGAAATCTATTTTGGCTTTGTATTTACCATAAGGTTCAAGGCTGTTGTTGTCTACTCCAATTTCTTGGGCAATTTGAGTAATTGGTTTCAAATTGGCCTGTTGTGCAATTTCAATGTCACTAAGCATTCGGCTAAATTAGGATAATTTGTATGTATGTGCAAAAAATACTTCGACCTTTTTAGTCACGCTGTATACTTTATTCAACACTCTATAGTTAGTGTAATTTTAACACAAAGTTGTGGGTTATTTCCAATTGTAATGGTGTATTTCTCTATCGGAGCTACCGTCATCATATAAATTGATTACCGCAAATGCGGGAGCGAATTGCTGGTATTCGCCTTTCCACCATCCTCCAGAAACAGCCCCATTGCAATAGTAATTAGTGCCAAGGTAATTTACATGGTCAATCAAGTGGATATGTCCACTTACACACACTTTTACTTGATTGTTTTGATGGAATAGATCTTTCAAAATATGAGAATCAGCATGCAAAGTGTTATCGGGTACAAACCAATTGTTTTTTGAATGTTTTACATTGTCGAACATGCTGCAAATTGAAATAATTGGAATATGAGAACTAATGAAAATGTGTTCATTTGGATTGGTGTTTTTTAATTCGTTTTTTAACCAATCCAATTGTTCGTCGTCTAGTTTGCCATAATAACCTGGAATCGTATTTCGCATGTGGATGCTATCAATCACAATGAATTTCCAGTTCCCTTTTTTAAAAGAGTAATAGTTCTTTTTTAATTGATATTCTTCGCAACACCAAATTTTACCGTCTTCCTTGTTTGATCCTGGAATGGCCCATCCATATAAGTCGTGGTTTCCAATGCAATGGTAAATGGGTAAACTGTTGTTGTATTTTGTAATACTATGAAAAGTATCCCATTGTTCTTTTACCCTGCTTTTGCTTATGGCAACCGCATTCATGATAGAATCGCCACCGTTCATGATAAAATCAACCTTTTCTTTGAGATTCTGAACAGCGCACAATGCAGCTTCGAAACCATTGCGTGAAATCTTATCATTTTGTACGTGAATGTCCGTTAAATGAGCTACTCTCATGACTTTTTTCTTTTTGGTAATGGAATTAGACTCAATAGCAGCTAAGGACGGTTGGAGCATTCCAATAGAAGCTGAAACACCTAATGTTTTTAGGAATTTTTTACGATTCATTGAGGCAAAATTCAGCATTGAATGTTTGCTGAATTTTGGTTCAACTTTATAAAATCGTCAACTAATTTTATAAAAAATACGGGTATGTGTCTATAATCTTATCAAATGTTGACCTTCTGGTCAACATGATTTATTCTGATACTTCAAATGTAACGGTACCTAAATCTTGTATCTTAGCTGATATGACTTGATTGGGTTTGATAAATGCTGCTGAAGTAGCCGCTCCCGCCATGATATACATACCTGCTTTTATTGGTTGGTTGTATTGGTGAGCCAAACGGGTTGCTGCTGCCAATGACTTCCATGGATCACCCAAAATATCGTTTGAATTACCGGTTTCAACTGTTTCACCGTCAATGAATAATTCAATCGACAAATCTTGAATGGGGGTGTTGGTTGGATGCCAATCGCCTACAACAAATCCAATAGATGAGCAGTTGTCGGCAATGACATCTTCCAACGAAAATTTGAAATTCTTATACCGTGAATCAATGATTTCAATTGCACCCGCAACGCCGCTTACATATTCTTTTACTTCATCCTCATTGAGAATGCCGTCTATGTCCCTCGAAATTAAAAAACAAATTTCAGGCTCAACACGTGGATGAATGTATTTTGAAAAATTGGTTTTGCCATGATTGAGAATCAACATTGAACTGGTTAATCGGCCCCAAATCATGTCGCTTACACCCATTTGTTTCATTTTTGCTTCAGAAGTGAATCCCATTTTCAAGCCTATGAGCGACTCTCCATCTTGATAACGATGTGCAATTGAAAGTTCTTGAATTTTGTAAGCATCTGATAGTGAAATAGTTTGATTCTGGCTAATCTGTTCTACCTCGTAAGCGTTCATTGCTGCATTGTGAATTTCCTGTGCAATTGTCTCAATCGTTTTCATCTTTACAAAGAAAGTGCATTTATTTTTACAATCAAATTTCAGGTTTAAGAACTTACCTTTGAAGTGAAATATGACACATCAGGAAAAAATTGATGCGGCTGCAAAACAATTGCGTGAAGCTCAGCAAAACTACCTTCCTTGTTCACCAATTCGCGAAATAATTGGAGAAACCGATATTGAAACTGCCTATGCAATTCAACAAAAAAACGTTGAAAAACGACTTAAAGAAGGGGCAATTCGTGTTGGAGCAAAAATTGGTTTAACTTCTTTAGCTGTTCAAAAACAATTGGGTGTAGATCAGCCAGATTTTGGAATATTGTTTGCCGATACACAAGTGAAAAACGGTGGGAGTGTGTCGGTTCGTGAAATTCTTCAGCCAAAAGCAGAGGCAGAAATTGCTTTTGTTTTAAAAACAGATTTGACTGGACATTCATTCTCTGAGGCTGACATTTTAAATGCAACCGATTATGTGTGCGCAGCCATAGAAATCGTAGGTTCAAGGGTAGAATATTGGAACATTCGCATTACCGATACAGTTGCCGATAATGCGTCGGCGAGTCATTTTGTTCTGGGGGATTTGAAATTGAATCCACTTGAAGCAGATTTGGTCAATTGTAAAATGACCCTTTTGAAAAATCAAGAAATTGTTTCTGAGGGAAGTGGGGCGGCTTGCATGGGTTCTCCTGTTGCTGCTGTTGTATGGTTGGCCGAAACCATGAGCAAATTGGGAACACCTTTGCAAAAAGGCGATGTGGTGTTGTCTGGAGCCTTGGGTCCAATGGCCTTAGCTCAAGTTGGAGATGAGTTTTTGGCAAGTATTGAAGGATTTGGCGATGTTGCCTTTAAAATGATTGATTAAATGACAAAAAAATTTAAAGCGGCTATCATTGGATCGGGGAATATTGGAACCGATTTGATGATTAAAATATTAAGAACCGGTAAGCACATTGAAATGGGTGCATTTGTGGGAATAGATCCTGCATCTGATGGTTTGGCTAGGGCCCAAAGAATGGGTGTTGCTACCACCCATGAGGGAATTGATGGACTGTTGAATATGGAAAATTGGAACGAAATTGACTTCATTTTTGATGCCACCTCAGCAAAAGCCCATCTCGTAAATTACGAAAAAATAAGCAAATTTCCAAATAAGAGGGTGATTGACCTTACTCCGGCAGCTATTGGTCCATTTTTGGTGCCTCCTGTGAATTTTGACGTATTGCAGGATGTGCCCAATGTGAATATGGTGACTTGTGGTGGTCAAGCTACAATTCCAATGATCGCGGCAGTTTCAAGAGTTGCAAAAGTGCATTATGGCGAAATTGTGGCCTCTATTGCATCTAAATCTGCTGGTCCAGGTACACGAGCCAATATTGATGAGTTTACTGAAACTACAGCAAACGCCATTGAAAAAGTAGGAGGCGCTACCAAAGGTAAAGCAATCATTATATTGAATCCAGCAGAGCCTCCTTTAGTTATGCGTGATACCGTTTTTACATTAAGTGAAATGGCCGATCAATCTGCAATTCAAGAAAGTATCGAGCAAATGGTGAGAGAAGTGCAAAAGTACGTGCCTGGGTATGAGTTGCATCAAGAGGTTCAATTTGAAGTGATTCCTGAAGAAAATCCAGTATTTATTGAGGGACTTGGTCATGTGAGTGGCTTGAAGACCATGGTGCTTTTGCAGGTTAGAGGTGCCGGCCATTATTTGCCTGAATATGCTGGGAATTTAGATATTATGACAAGTGCAGCATTGGCTACTGCAGAAAGAATGGCTGCCACGATGAAAGGAGAATCTCAATCATGAAAAAACTGTACATCCAAGATGTTACTTTGAGAGATGGACAACATGCCATCAGACATCAATATAGCAAAGAGCAAATGTTGGAAATTGCAATTGCTCTCGACAACGCAAAAGTGGATGCCATTGAAGTGGCCCATGGAGATGGTTTGGCGGGTGGAAGTTTCAATTACGGTTTTGGTGCTCACACAGATTGGGAGTGGTTGGAAATTGTTGCGGCGAATATTCACCATGCAAAACTAACCACCCTGTTATTGCCAGGTATTGGAACCATACACGATTTAAAAAGGGCTGCATCGCTTGGTGTAAAATCGGTGAGAATAGCCACCCATTGTACTGAAGCAGACATATCTGCTCAACACATTGCGGCGGCAAAAGAGTTGGGAATGGATGTAGGTGGATTTTTAATGATGTCGCACATGAATGATCCAGAAAATTTGGCCAAGCAGGCAAAATTGATGGAGTCTTATGGTGCTGATTGTGTATATGTTACAGATTCTGCAGGGGCATTGTTGATGGATGGAGTTGCAGATAGAGTGAAAGCATTCCGTGATGTTTTGAATCCAGAAACCGAAATCGGAATTCACTGTCACCACAATCTCAGTTTGGGAGTTGCAAATACCATTGTTGCCATGCAACATGGAGCCACTCGTTTAGATGCGTCTTTGGCTGGGATGGGTGCAGGTGCAGGAAATGCACCTTTGGAAGTATTGATTGCGGTGTTGAATAAAATGGAAGCAAACCATGATTGCGATTTGCATGCTTTGATGGATGCTGCCGACGATTTGATACGCCCTTTGCAAATTAGACCGGTTAGGGTAGATAGAGAAACTCTTTCTCTAGGCTATGCCGGTGTGTATTCTAGTTTTCTTCTTCATGCAGAAAAAGCTGGTGAAAGGTATGGTATCGATACAAGGAATATTTTACAGGAATTAGGGAATCGGAAAATGGTTGGTGGACAAGAAGATATGATTGTGGATGTTGCTTTGGATATGATGCGTTCAACAACAGTCCAAAAGTAATTTTTGTGTCATTCATTGGACACTACAGCTATTTCGTCGATTTCAAAAAAGAAAATTTGCCAACGGAGCGTTATTTTTGCAAACGAATTATATGACCATGAAAAATCTAGTAATATCAAAAGTTGCACCTTTTATTGTAGGTGCTGTATTTCTTACAAGCTGCATTAGTTCTCAAGAGGCTTACAACAAATCAAAATTATCTGGATTTGTGGCGAATCAAACCACTGATTTGATTAAGAAAAATACCCCAGCTCCGGTTGATAATTCAAATTTGAATAAAACTGTTGCTGAACATACCGAAAAAATTCAAGCTTTGGACGCAGACAATTCGAAAGCGAAAGCAATGGTTGCCGAACTAGAAAAAGGATTGAATGAGTTAGAGGCCATGGAAAAAGAAGCAAAAATGGAATTTGAAAGATCAAATACCTCTGTAGTTTTCTTTGATTTGGGTTCTGCGAGTTTAACAGCCAATGCAATGCAAGAATTGTATCGTTGGAAATCAGCAATGGATCAAGGCGCAACCCATTACAGCTTTAATGTTTCAGTATTTGCATCAGCTGATAAATCTGGCAGCAAAAAAGTAAATGATAAATTGCGTGCTGACAGAGCAAATGCTGTTAAAAATTTCCTTGTGAATGTTTTGGGTTACAAAGGTGAAATCGTATTAACAACCGATCAGCCAGCATTTTCTAAAGTAAACGATATCGATCGTCGTGTCATTTTAACTGTAAATTGTAAAAATTAATTAAATCAATTGAATGTAATATGAAGGGGCTGCGTAGCAGCCCCTTTTTTGTTTATATTCGTGCCTCTATGATGCATTCGTCAGCAGTTAAACTTGGATTTCTGTCCTTTTTTTCGTATATTGTATTTTCGTTTCCAGTTGATGCAACTGCGCAAAAAAAGGTGGTGGCTCAGCCCAAACCTCACACATCAGCTTCCAAACCAAAGTCCCTCAAAAAAAACAAACCTGTCAAGTTTATTACTCCAAAGTTGATACCCATCGAAACCGATGCTGAAAATCCACCCATGCTGGCAACTGATTATGGTTTAATTACTGGAAATGCAGATGTTGATTACGGTATGAGTCGTTCGGATTTTGCCAGTTACGTGAATCCAATGATTGGAACTGGAGGACATGGGCATACTTTTCCCGGGGCTGTTTGGCCGTTTGGAATGGTACAATTGAGTCCAGATACACGCACCGATGCATCATGGGATGGCTGTGGCGGGTACTATTACGATGATACTTTTATTTACGGATTTTCGCATACACACTTAAGTGGAACAGGTGTTTCAGATTATGGAGATGTCCTTTTTCAGCCAAAAGTTGGGAATTCTTCCTTCAATCCACTCAAGTACCGATCAAAATTTAATCATGACAACGAAGACGCAAAACCTGGTTATTATTCGAATACTTTGTTAGATAATGATGTTCGGGTAGAACTGACAGCCCATCAACGAGTTGGTGCTCACCGTTATACCTTCAGAAAATCTAAATCTCATTTCAACGACAGCATTTTTGTGGTCGTTGATTTAAAACACAGAGATTATTTACTTGGTCATCAATTGGATGTGGAAACAGGCGGACAAATTGTTAAGGGTTACAGACGAAGCAAAGCTTGGGCAAACGACCAATCTGTTTTCTTTTTTAGTTATTTTTCTAAGAAAATTTTATCTGTTCAATACAATGAAAATAAGTCAGTTGCCATCCTTTATTTCGGGCAATTGAACGACTCAAACCAACAGAAATTTGTGCTAGAAGCCTATGTTGGAATTTCGTTTACCTCTCTAAATGGTGCTGAGAAGAATATTTCCCCGATTATCAAAAAAGCCTCTACTGGACAATATTGGGTGGCTCAAAGTTTTTCAGATATCCGCATCCTATCAAAAAATGCTTGGAATTCAGAACTTAGCAAAATCAATGTGCTGAATTCAAACAGTTCTATTGGCACAAAAAGCACTGATTTTATCAAATTCTACACGGCCCTGTACCATTGTATGATTCATCCAAGCTTGGCTTCAGATGAAGATTTGAAATACAGAGGTAGAGATCAACAAATTCATCAAGGAACAAGACCATATTATTCGGTTTTTTCTCTGTGGGACACCTACCGTGCATTACATCCGCTTCTAACCATCATTGACCGCAAGCGAACATCTGATTTTATCAATACCTTTTTATTGCAATATGTTCAGGGGGGACGTTTACCTGTTTGGGAATTGGGTTCATGTGAAACAGATTGTATGATTGGTTATCACAGTGTTTCTGTAATTGCTGATGCACTGATGAAAGGCATCGAAAATATTGATGTTGATTTGGCCTTAGAAGCCATGATTCATAGCTCAAATAGAAAAGAAGAAAGCTATTTTATGAAGGTGAATCATCAAGGGCGTTTGCAAAAATCGGCATTCAAAAATGATTATATCGATGTGAAATCTGAATCTGAATCTGTTTCAAAAAGTTTGGAATATGCATACAACGATTGGTGCATTGCTCAAGTGATTCAAAAGTATCAATTAGGGACTAAAAACAGTGATCAAAAATGGGCTGATCTCAATACTGAAATGTTGAGAAGGAGCAACCGTTGGCAGCATTATTTGGATCCAGAAACGAAATACATGAGACCAAAAGTAAATGGTGAATGGATCTCTCCATTCGAACCACGTGAGGTAAATAATCACTTTACTGAGGCAAATTCATTTCAATACAGCTTTTATGTCCCTCATCAAATTGAACTTTGGAAAACTTACCTTGGCGGAGATCAAGTGCTTGAAAGACAATTGGATACCTTGTTTTCAACTACCTCAAAAACCACAGGAAGGGAGCAGTCTGATATTTCAGGTTTAATTGGTCAATATGCACACGGAAACGAGCCAAGCCACCACATGGTTTACCTTTACAATTATTGCAACAGGCCCGATAAAACGCAAAAATTGGTGCGCAGAATTTGGAATAATTTTTATCAAAATTCGCCAGACGGTTTGATTGGAAACGAAGATTGTGGGCAAATGAGTGCTTGGGCAGTGATGTCCGCGTTGGGAATTTATCCTGTAACACCTGGTAACAACTATTATGCTGTTGGGGTGCCATTTTTCGATCAAATTACAGTTAAGTTGGATCCAACAAAGGAATCTCAAAGGAATACATTCAAGGTGAAGGTATATCCTCGGTTGTTTATGAATAATGTGTTTGGTGTTGTGAATCAATATGATACAACCAAAAATATATATTCTATGTTCATCAGCCACAATGATCTGTATCAGAGTGATGTGAGTTTTTCAATTATCAATCAATTGAAAAATCCGAAGTATGAAGCTCCCGCCTTTAAATCTGATGCTGTGTATTATTCAATTCCCGTTCCTATAATCAAAGGAGATCGAATTTTTACGTCTGCAAAGCATCAAATTCAGGTAGTTCCTAGCGATTTTTCATTCATCAACAGCAGTAAACCAGAAATGAAATTTCAGGTTGAAATTCTATACACGGCTTCAGGCAAAACGGAGAAATTTGAAAGAATGCTCAAAAAAGGTGAGAGTTGGACCCTCGAAATAAATGGGAATTGTGAGGTAAGTGCCAGCGCTATTGGCCATGTTCCGTCTTCAACGGTTGCTATTTTTACCAAAAAAGAAAATACATTCAAAGTGATTTCCATTCAAGGGGCTTACAACAAACAATATTCAGGAGGTGGTGATGATGCCTTAGTTAATGGAATTTTGGGGTCTGAAGAATGGAGGTCCGGCGACTGGCAAGGTTATCAAAATCAGGATTTTGAAGCAGTGATCGATTTGGGGAAATTAACCACGTTGAATTCAATTGGAGCACGTTTTTTACAAGATACTCGGGCTTGGATTTTAATGCCCAAAGATGTGGAATATTTGGTGTCGAAAAATGGAAATGATTTTGTTTCCGTTGCTAAATTGGGTTCTTTTTTTGCCGATACCATTCTTACCACAACGGTTGTGCCTTTGAATCTTGAAATTCAAAAACAAGAAGCTCGCTATGTGAAGGTGAAAGCCAAGAATTATGGCGCACTGCCACCTTGGCATCAGGGTTATCCGTTTGGTGGTACTGCCTTTATTTTTATTGATGAAATTTTGATCAATCCACCATTTATTTCTGAGTTAAAACATTGATAGGTATTGTGTAGTAAATCTTTGATTGGGTGAAACGGATTGATTATAAAAATATCAAATTGAGAAAACTATCTCTTGCTTTCCTGGGAGTTTTTTTATTTGGGGGGACATTGACTGCCCAATTTGCTTCCAGACAAGTGAGCAATTGGCAAATCATGCGATCAACCGATAAATTAAGCAATCAGCCTTTTATTCGGAAATCTTTACCCAAGCAATTAGATGGCCGGTGGACACCTGTAATCAATGAAAATTTATTATCCAATTTTGCAGATTGGATTCAGTTGGAATACAAAAAACCTGGTGAAGATCCTTATTATCAATCTTGGTCTATTCCATGGAGTACATGGTTTTTGAAAGCCCCGCTTTTTGATTCAATTACCCTTGCCAATGGTTTTTATGCAAACTATAAATTGCGATTGAATCGTTTGGAATGCGCCGAATTGGAAGTCTATATCAACGATCAAAAATTGGATTTAAAGAATCCAACTTACGGTCAAACCTTTATTGACCAGTTAATCGATGTCACAAAGTTTCTTAAGAAAGATGGAACCGATACGATATTTGTGGGTTTTGTGGGACAAATGCCTCAAGGGTTGTCCTATCAACGATTGGATAATGCTCAATTTACCGCCGATAATGAAGAGCCGGAAGATTCCATTCAAAAGTTGTTTTATGGTGGAATTGGTGGCAAATCAGATTATGATGGAAAGGTGAAGATATCTCCGTACTTCAGAAGACCTATCATGGATTTTGGATGGGATTTTGCCAAACCCGATGTGCAATTTGGACTGGGAAATGGAATTGAATTGATAGGTTGGAGTAACTTGTTTCCATTGTCTTCTGAGGTAAAAACAGATTCTATTGTTTATGATAACAAAGGCAAACCCAAAGCGGTTTATGTGACATATATTTCTGAATTTGATGCTGATTTTAGGGGTTGTAAGTCCGAGAATCAATTTCATTGGAGCCCATCATTCGATGTGGTAATTGAAAGAAATTATTCAGAAAAATTGGTGAGTCAAAAGCAATCAGGGAATCAAAAGAAAACAAAAAGGTTTCAAGTGATGCAACTTCCTGAAGATTGGGTAAGAGTGGAAGATTCAACTTATGAACTCATGGAAGATGCTGTAACAGGAATGAATTTTGATTCAGTCAGTAAGTTGAAGATTGTCTCGAAATATGTGATTTACCATCCAAAGTTGTGGTATCCAAATGGCTACTTTCAGCAAGTTTACCCTAAAGATGAATTTCCAACAAGGTATCGATTTGGAATGGTTTTCAAGCGAAATATAGCTTATCCACATGGTTATTATCCAAGTGCAAATTTATTTGTGGAGGCTCCATTTTATACATACACTGGTTTTCGGACTTTATTGGTTGATACTACAAACGGCAAGTTTCAATTCATCGTAAACAACAAAAAGATTATGGCACTTGGCACAAACGTGGTGTGGAATCGAAACGCGTTGAACGAGTGGGTAGTTGGACAATACCCATATTACAAGTGGAATTATCACGGTTCAACTCCTTATGCTCTGAGTGATGATAAGCCTTTTGAAATGAAATTGTCATTGGGTTCACCATATTATTTTGTTATTCCTGAACACAAACCTAAACCAAAAGATAAGCAATTTCAATCGATGTTCAAAATTGGGTTGAATATGGTTCGATTTTGGGGTGGTGGCAATTATCCACCGGAAGAAGTTTTTGCAGAATGCGATAAATTAGGATTGTTGGTATGGCAAGATTTGATGTTCTCAGGTACTACATACCCAGCGCGTGAGGATTGGAATTTGGAAGTGGGAAATGAGGTTGATGCCAATATTTCTTGGATGAAAACCCATCCGAGTTTGGCGTTAATTTGTGGCAACAACGAAATTGAAGTGGCACTAAAAAATTGGGGCTGGTTCCAAAAATACAACATTCATGGACAAGATTCTGTGCGCACTTGGTATGGTTATAGGCAGCTATTCGACACTTTTATTCCGCGGAAATTGCAAAACATTGCACCTACTATTTTCTACCTTCCTTCTTCGCCAATCGGAAATTGGGGAAATCTCAATCAAATGAAATTCGGTGATAACCACGATTGGGGTGTTTGGCACGGTGAGCGAAATTTTAACCATGTCGATTCAGTGATAGCCCCCTTTGTGAGTGAATTTGGTTTCCCTTCTTTGCCCAATGGATACAAAGAATCTACAGATTCTATTTCCTATCAGCTTTTAAAATTTAGAAGTTACAAAGGGCTTGGCTTGCTCAATCGTTATGCGAAGAATGAAACAAAAAATGCACAAAACTATTTGGTGTATCCTTCTTTAAATCAAAGTGTATTGTCTGCAACGGGAAAATCTCCATCAGGACGTGCTCAGGCGCTTTTTTTAGATAGGGCAATTCGGGCATATAGAACTTCCTCACCTAATTTTGGAGGTTGTTTGTTTTGGCAATGGAACGACATAGACCGTGTGGTATCATGGAGTGTGGTTGATTTTGATTATCAGGCTAAACCAGCATTTTTGCAATTGAAACAAGATTTTAAACCCATTATTTCTTTTGTGAGGGTACCAAGTGACTCAACATTAAAGGTTTCAATAAACTCGATATTCTGGAACCAACAAAAGTTAACAGTTCAAGTTTCAATTGAAGACAAAAACAAAATAGCCGTTTTTAAAGCGATAAAATCAATATCAGTTCAGAATTATGCAGAAATCACGTTTAAAGTTGATTCTACAGCCTTAAAAAGTGGAAATCGAGTAAAGCTGAAAGTTCTGGATACTCAGGGCAAAATCATTGATGAGTTGTAAGTCGTTTTTTGACTCACTTTCGATAATTCCACCACCATACCCACATCTTTTTATGAGTTTCTAATTTCTTTAAATAGCTTTTGAAGGCCATGTCGAGGGCAATTGGATCTTCATTTCTGTTGCTCCAAAGCACCTCAGCCAAGGCAGTAGCCCGGGGCAAAGTCATGTATTCAACGTCTCCTTCGTTTGTCATATATTCCGTCCAAACGTTTGCTTGGGCGCCTAAAATGTACTTTTGTTTGTCGGGACCGAGAGATTTTGGCATCGGGTTGAAGTAGAAAACCGAATCTAAAGGGTTAAAACCTCCAATGGCAATTGGTTCATCCTGAGTGTTTTTACTTTGATAATGGTCAAAATAACAAGGTTTTCCTGGCGTCATAATCACATTGTGATTTTGATTCGCTGCTTCAATGCCTCCAGAAATTCCTCTCCAACTCATGACCGTAGCGTTTGGTGCCAATCCGCCCTCTAGAATTTCATCCCAACCAATGATGTTTTTACCCTTCGAATTCAGGTGTTTTTCAATTCTTTGGATGAAATAACTTTGCAATTCATGTTCGTCTTTTAATCCTTGTGTTTTCATGCGATTTTGACATTTTTCACATGTTTTCCAACGTGTTTTAGGACATTCATCACCACCAATGTGGATGTAGGGAGATTCTGGAAATAGCGCAACAACTTCGTCAAGAATGTTTTGAAGAAATTCGAAGGTTTGGTCGTTGCCAGCACAAAAAACATCATCAAAAACACCCCAACCTTGAGCCACTTCCAATGGTTTTTGATTGCAGCTGAATTCAGGGTATGCCGACAGTGCCGCTAGGGCATGTCCGGGCATTTCAATTTCAGGAACTACTGTAACGCCAAGATTTTTAGCGTATTGTACCACATCTTTGATTTCATCTTGGGTATAAAATCCTCCGCAAGGTTTTCCATCGAATTTTTGATCCGCGTATTTGCCAACTTGTGATCCTTTTCGGTATCCACCTACTGAAGTCAGTTTGGGGTATTTTTTAATTTCAATTCTCCAGCCTTGATCGTCGGTTAAATGCCAATGAAACGTATTGTATTTGTAAAAAGCGAGCATTTTGATGTACTTCTTGATGAAGGCCGTGCCAAAAAAATGACGACTCACATCGAGGTGCATGCCACGGTAACTGTACTTAGGTGAATCTTCAATTCGGGTGCATTCGATTTCGCGATTTTCATTCATTGGAAGTTGCCTGAATGTCACGCAAGCATGAATCAATCCCGGATAATCTGCATATTCAATGGTGATTTTAGTTGGTTGAATATCAATGGTGTAAGCCTCCGCTTTTAAAGGTTTTAGAATGAGTTCAATGTTCGCATTCCTAGCTTTGAATTTATTAATTTTTCCCGAGAAAATATTCCCCAAAATCTCAATAAAACCTGAATTTTTTTGTAAATCTGAATGAGCGCTTACAGTGATTTTTTTAGGTAGTTTAAAGACGCCGTCTTTTTTTATGAGGGACGTTGGAGTCGGAATAATTTGAGCGTTAAGTCCTCTCAAAAACAAAACTGAAACCAGAATCAAAAGTTGTTTTACTTTTAGCATAAAATAAAGTTGCAATATCTGCATTTTTTTTAAACTTTATTTTTTGCATATATTGCAAAACTTTGGTCATCTAATTGATACAAAAACAAAAACTTACAAATATGGATAAAAACGCATTGCATCATATGGTCGATATTGGATCGACGGAGTGGATTTATTTAAACGCCGGATTATTGATTGGATTTTTATTATTCTTCGGTTTGAGTTGGAAAATGGATGAGAGAAAGCGTATTCAAATTGGGTATGTGATGGTTGCTATATTGGGCTTGAATTTTATAGCGAACCAAGTGTTTGCAATAGCCACAAATACCTGGGATAAAGCGGTTCATTTACCTTTGCATTTATGCTCATTTTCTGAAATTTTAGCCATGATTATGTTGCTCACAAGAAAACAATGGGCATATGAGTTTCTCATTTTTTGGAGCGCTGGAGCCATTCACTCTTTTTTAACCCCTGAACTTACGGAGGGCGGGAATTTATTTAACTTTTGGGAATATGGAATTGCACATGGAATGGTGATTATTGCTGGATTTTATGCAACTTTTAGATTGAAAATGGTTCCCAATAAGGGCAGCTGGTTGAAAGTTTTTGGATATACTCAACTCACATTACCAGTAATTGGATTGTTCAATTGGCTATTAGATGCCAACTATATGTTTATTGCACAAAAGCCGAATGCAAATAATCCTTTAATTATGGGTGATTGGCCTTGGTATATTTTTGGATTGGAATTTGTTGTGTTAATCCATTTTTATGCATTTTATTGGATCCACAGAACGCTGGTCCGGAATTCCTAAAAAAATTATTGTTGGTTTAATTCTTCCCAAAACTCAACTGCTCTTCGGGTATGAGGGATAACAATTGTGCCTCCAACGATGTTCGCGACAGCTAAAATTTCGAACATTTGTGGTGTTGTAACCCCTTGTTCATGGCATTTTTCTAAGTGGTATTTTACACAATCATCGCATCTAAGTACAAGAGAGGCAACTAGTCCGAGCATTTCTTTGGTTTGTGTAGGTAGCGCTCCTTCTGCATAAGTTTGGGTATCGAGGTTGAATAACCTTTTCAATACGAGGTTGTCGGCACCCAGTATTTTTTCATTCATTTTGGAACGATATTCATTGAATTCTTTTATGGAATTTGACATATTTTAAAAATTTATTTGCAAGATAGCTGAAAAGTTGTATTTTTGCAGCCCCTTAAGGAAAGAAATAGCTCAGAAATTTGCGATTTTTAGAATTAAAGGAGATGGTATCGTAGCTCAGTTGGTAGAGCAAAGGACTGAAAATCCTTGTGTCGACGGTTCGATTCCGCCCGATACCACAAAAAGCCCCATTTTGGGGCTTTTTTTATGCATTCTCATTTTTATTTCAAACCGATTTCTGTAAATTGCTTCGATGTCTCATTCTCCCCAAAATATAGAAGCGATTTTTAATCCTCAACAACACACTTTTCGTATTGGAGACATTCAGGTTTCGGATTTTTTGAACTTCTTAAAAATACAATCAGGACTTACCATTTATCAACCTTTCGTCTACAAAGAGACAGACAGTCCTTTTTGCTTTGATGAAAATGATTTTGACATTTTGTTCTTGGGAACCCAATATATTGAAATCGATGTGTCGAATTGTCCCAATATTTGGAATCATATTTATCAAGATTGTCGTTATTCTGATGGACAAAATTGGTTGTTTGAATTGAATGTCGAAAAGGATTTGGGTTCTGTTTTTGTTTATAAAGATTATTCAAATGTTATGATTCAAGCCAATGATAATTCGGCACTCAAAAATTTGGTTTTGGATTTATTAGATGCTATGCATTTTCCCGCTGATTTTATCTGGGAAATGGTAGAAAAATATGAGAATCATTCCATCGATATTGATTTTTTGAGGTATCAAGACATGTATTATGCGGAAAACACGTCAACGTCCCTCAGAAATAAAATAGCTAAAAATATTTGGGAAAATGAGCAATTTACGAAGGAAAACTATGCTTGTGCAGCGATACATGATTTGTATTCTCCGAGCAACTACTTAAGTCCTGATTTCAGTCAATATTTGAATAAAATTGGGTTTTTTTACGGTGATATTTTTACAGAATGGGTTGAGTTGAATGGAAATTTGACTATTCTGTTATTTTTTGATGAGGAACTAAATCCATTAAATCCAGTTGGAGATTTTATGTTTCGTGCTGGAGATTTTGATCAGGAATCTATCAATTTTGTCAAGAAGATGATGAAAATGAGGGTGTCTTTTGAGGGACAAATATTTTCACTCAAGCAACAGTTGGAAAGTTGTCAATTTCAACAGGCATTTGGTGTCATTTGGACGAAAAGGGATGAGGAATTGTCTGTTCGTGATAAATGCGATAAACTAATGAGTTACATGTTGCAATTATTTGAATTATCGCAATCAACTCATGAGCACATAATTTTAATTGACGGACTTGGGAATTTGAAATTTCCTGCGTCAGAGGAATTGATTCAATTGTTTTCAAGTCAATTGCTCACTGATATAACTGAAAAAGAAAGAGGTTGTGTGGTTAGAATAGGGTTGAGTGATGTGAATCAAGTGGAAAACTTGACAGCGTGTTGCAAGCTATTTTTTGAGCAACAATTCAATCGTTATAAATCGGAAATTGATCGTCTTTTTTTAGACTAAATTGGTTGATTAACAACCTTCTGTATGAAAAACAGCATGTCGCAAAGAGCCCCAATCTTGTTTAGAAATGGCTTTAGGTGTTCCATTGCCGGAAGCTTTTGTAGAATACAGCACTCCTTGAGTATCTTCATTTGTGTACTTATGGCTATTGTCAATGATGATATCGTTTAATTGATCGCCATCGAGATCCCCAACAAATAAAATTTTGACAAAACCGTCATCGAACCAAGGAATATAATTGATTGGAAGGTGTTGGGTTTTTGTGCCATTATTTTCAATCATGTAATACAATGAATACTCTTTATAATTGATTCCTTTTGATGGGTTATTTTCCATTGTTGCCTTGGCGTATATTGAATGCTTTTCATTTCCCTGATTCCAATTCATGTTTTTGTTGGGCTCGATGAAGTATCCCCATTTTACTTTACTTTCGATGTTCAACATTGGAGTTTTCATGTGCGGATTGTCAATGAGAAATAGGCATTTTGAATTTTTGGGCAGGTTAATATCGGCCAAATATCCAACGTTTCCATCTTCATCTACTTCTAGATAATGAGAGAAAAGGTGAATTCTATTGTTTTCTTCAGCAAAGGAATGTTTGTTTGGAATTGCATCAATGAGAGAATATTTTGATGTGAGTGTGTCTTGGATGAGGGCCATAAACTTTCGATTGCTCCATTTTTCAATTTCTTGAAGTGTAAAATGATCCGCAACAGAAATGAAAAGTGTTGAAGTGTCGAATTTCCCTGGGATAATTTCGTTTCCGCTGAACGACATAACCGCTGTGTCGTTCTGATTTTCTGTTTTTTCAGAGCCATTGTTTTGTCCACAAGAGAAAAGCAAAGCAAATAAGCCGATTGACAATAGGGAGATTTTTAAGTTTTTCATGTTAAAAGATGGCAAAATACAATGAAATTATAAAAATATGTTAAAAATTACGGTTTCCCCTTAAAATTATTTTTTAATTTATTGGTTTTTAATAATTTGTTTTGAATATTTCTGAATTTATTTGCTGAATGAAACATGGTATTTTAAAATTTAGTTTGTTGGCGTTTACAGCCATTCTTAGTTCATGCGGCACCACGAAGTATCAAGAAATTGGATTCGGCGGGGGACAAACTACAAATTCAACTAAAACCTATAAGGTTGCTGATAAGTTGGCAACGATCAACAAACCATCTTCTGTTGATAATACTGAAAATGGTGTGGCAGGAATTGCTGAGACAGGATTTGATGAATCAAAAATGATATCCGAATTCAATAATCAACCGAAAATTGGTCGAATTCAGGATTTTGAAGCACGTAAAAATTCTCGAATCATAAAAAAAGTGCATCCCAAGATAATCTCCAAATTTGGATTAAAAGTAATCAAGCGGTCGTTAAATAAAGATTCTGAGTTGGTCAAGGGCTTTTTTACGGCTTTTTCTATTTTATTGCTGATTTCGGCGTTGATGTTCATCGGTGGGTTTTTAATTTTAATCAGTGGACAATGGGAGTTGGCCTTGATACTTGGTTGGATTGGTTATTATGGATTGATAGTTTCTATGATTGTGGGTATCATTACGTTGGTTTTGTGGTTGATGTCGATGTCTTAATTTGTTAATTGCCAAAGAGAAATTATGGTTTTTTAATTGAGCGATGATTTTTTTTACGGCATTCCCTTAAATTTAAGGGAATGCCGTAAACGTTTTTCTTTGATTTGCAGGAATCCGTAAGGGATTTGTTTGGATAGGGTTGAAATTGAACTTTCAAAACAAAATGTTATGTTCAATCAAATTTTATTCTTTGTCGAGGCTTTATTATTGGCTGATTTACTTACGGGATTGGTGCATTGGTTGGAAGATACTTATGGCAATCCGAATACTCAATTTATGGGAATTGGAAAGCACATTGTGATTCCAAATTTAGTTCATCACATACGTCCGCGAGAACTCACGGAAGGAACTTGGTTTAGTAGGGTATGGACATCGGCGGTATTTCTGTTGATTTTATTGTTTCTATTGTGGGTATTCAATTGTGACAGTCCTATGGTTTATATGGTTTTTGCAATTGCGGTATGGGGAAACGAGGTTCACTGCTGGAGTCACAGATCGCCAAAAGAAAATGGTAAACTGATTACCTTTTTACAGAAATCATACATCATACAATCTCCAAGGCAACATGGTAAGCATCATTTTTCACCCTATGCCAGTCACTTTTGTGCATTAACACCTTATCTTAACCCAATTTTGGAAATGATTTACTTTTGGCGAATTCTAGAATTTGCTTTGAAATTGATAGGAATTAAACCTTTTCGCGACACCACACATAGAATTGTAGACGGTAAACATTATTAATTGCATTTTATTTAAGAACCATATTGCGTTGAAATTGTTAGTCAACCATGAAAAAGCTGGTTCAAGAACAATTTCTTCCCATAACGATAGAGCGAGCGTGGGATTTTTTTGCAACTCCGAGAAATTTAAATGAAATAACACCTGAAGATATGGTCTTTGAAATTATAGGGGATGTTCCTGAAAGAATGTACCAAGGGATGTTTATCATGTATAAAATCTCACCTTTTATGAATATTAAATTGAATTGGTGCACTGAGATTACGCATGTTTCTGAGGGACATTTTTTTGTAGACGAGCAAAGAAAAGGGCCATATAATATTTGGCATCATGAACATCATTTTAAATCGGTTGAAGGCGGAGTGCTGATGACAGACATATTGCATTATGATATTGGTTTAGGTTTTTTAGGATGGATTGCAGGTAAGTTGTTTGTAGATAGCAAGGTAACACACATTTTCAATTATCGTCGAAAGATATTGGATCAATATTTTAGTTAATCTGATAATTCTGGCATGGGTTTTGTGAAAACGTTAAACACCTTGATTAGGAGTTAAATTGAGTGTTTAAATGCTGATTCACCAATGATTCTTGTTTGTTCAGAAACAAGATTTGGAAAAATCAAAAATAATCGCTTAATTTTGAACTTTAATTACAAGACTTAAATTACTTTAACAATGCTATGAAACTCTTTTCGAAGAAATTGAACGCTTTAATAAACAAAAATCTTGTTGCAGCCGGTTTGTGTTTATCCTTTTTTATAGGAGCTGATGTGTTAACCGCTCAAACCATAACTGGTATTAGTGTTCCTGGAGCCACTGCTAATGGCTCTGGTACTACCTGGGACGTTAAATTTGTAACTTCCAGTGCCACAACTGCGGGTTACAAGGCTATTGATATTTCAATGAACAACACCAAAGGTGAATACATTGTGTTTGATGATACGAGTGCTTCATCTGATTGGGAAGTAGTTCAAGGTCAGCCCCACGGTGGCTCTTGGTTTCCTTTTTGTAAAACGATGTTGGTGAATGACAATGCGTGTACAGGTAATTGTACCATGACATTTTACATTAGAAACATCGGTACCACCAATGGAACGTTTAAAAATTCAATTAAAATTGCGCTTGGTACCAATAAATCCAATTGTACATATAACTCTTCTACGGCATACACATTAGGAATTACTGTGGAAAAAGTAAGTGCTACAGGTATTTACACATGGATTGGTACGCACGGCAGTGGCGATAGTACTTGGGGTCAATCCGACAACTGGTCGCCAACCAGAACTTCACCTTCAACTTCTGATGTGTTGGTGGTAGACTTAGGTTCAAATTCCAACACTGTAACATCTACAATCGATGTTTCTGGTGTTACAGAATCAATTTCTCAGTTTAGAATTTACAACTACAACAATGTGGTTTTTAAATGTACAACAAATGCCTCCACGTTAACTGTGGGCAATGGTGCAATTGGTCCCGATTTTCTGGTAGATAGCTTCGGAAGTTTGATGAATTCAGGTAATAATACATTTAATGTGAAAATTGACGGGAGTAATAATCTGTTGTGTTTAGGTAAAATGGGGACATTGTCAGGAACATTGAAATTTACAGGTACCGGAAACCATACGATTTCAAATACAATCAGGACAACCTCAGGTACACTATCTTTTCAGCCTGCTTCAGGGTTGAATACGCTTTATTTAAATGGCACAAACCAAACAATTGAAGGTACATCTAACGGGACATTGTATATTGATTCAACTGTGAATGTAAAGGTTGGTAGAAATTCTGCAACAACCACGTTAACATTGAATAGGCCACTGAAAATGTACAGCACTTTAAAATTATTTCCGAATACCACCATAGCGTCGAATGTTCCATCGGGAACTTCTGCGAGTGCATTTAATTCATGGGAGCCAAATCTACAACTAAAGGTGGCCTCAAAGTTTGGTGCATTGAGCAGGGGACAAATAGATACAATTCCATCAACCTCTGCCATTACGGGTGGATCTTTGTTTGAAATCAAAGGTACAAATGTTCGTTCATACAGGCTTTTTGGAATTCCGTTGAAAAATGGTGTGAGTTTATCACAGTTTTCTGACAATATTGATATTACAGGTACTTACAATGGTGATAACAGAGATTCATTCTCAACCACATGTTCATATTGCGTTTCTTCCGCATTTACTTGGAATGAATCAACCCAAAGTTGGGTCGCATATGCATCCGGAAATACAGGGAATGTTGTGCCACATGGTACTGGTATCATGATGTTTTATAGAGGTACAAAAGCCAATGGATTGGGAAATCCAAGTGCTGATGCCAATACGAATGTTATTGATTTTAAAGGACAGTTATTTAGCGGATCAAAAACTGTGAATTTGAATTATAATTCAAGTGGAACAGATGCTGATTTACGAGGGTTAAATTTGGTTGTAAATCCATATCCTTGTGCCATTGATTTTAATCATGTTGGGAAGCCAAGTGGATTCAAGCAGAAATTCAAAACATACGATGGAAGAGCAAAAACCTACAATACATGGGACAGCACTATTTCGAGTAATTTAACGAGAAATGGTTCAACTAAATTCAAAAACAGCCAACAGAATTTAAGTCGAATTGTTGAAGCTGGTGCATCATTCTTTGTTTATGCATCAGGAACGGGTGAATCTCTAGTTTTTGAGGAACATGATAAAGTTTCTAAATTCACCTCAGCAACAGATCATTTTAAGGTTTCAGAGAGCAATATTCGTTGTAATGAGTTGAGTGTAGGTATCCGATTTAAAAACGACAGTGTGCCAGAAAACGACAATGCATTGTTGCAGATGGATATGAATTATCCGACAATTGTAAAAGCTAAGGACGGTTACGATGATCCAAAATTATACGGTGGATTTTTAGGTGTAGGTCCGGTTTCTGAAGATGGAATTTGGATGTCTATTGACAGAAGACCTGCTTACACCGAAGAAAACTTCATTGTTCCATTAAAAGTTAAGACTCCAGAGAATAACGATTATCGTTTGACTTTTGATTTGTGTGATGAAAATAAAATGAGGTACAAAGTAGAATTATTCGACAAATTACTAAACAAAACAACAGAGGTAGCGGATAACTTTGAATATCATTTTTACAAGATGAAAACTGATTCATTGGTTGATAATCGCTTTGAACTCTTGTTTACAGAAATCAAACAACCTGAGTCAGGAGTGAACCAGATGATAACTGAGTCAATTGTTGTTTTCCCTAATCCTTCAAACACAGGAATGTTTAAGATTTTGAATAAGAGTCGCCATAAAATAAAATCAGTAAGTGTTTGTTCATTTACCGGTCAAGAAATTCTGAAAAAATCGAATTTACAGTTAGGAGATATTTTAGAATTGCAAATCCCTTCGAAAGGAGTTTATGTAATGCAAGTTGAAACAGAGGGTGGACTGATGAGTAAAATCTTGATAAATGAATAATACGATTATATAACAAAATATCATTTTAACACCGAATCATGAGAATTTCAGGGGCATTTAGCTTGAAACCATATACGAATTAAACAAACAACATTATATTTGAATTTAAATTTTTATTGAACTTACAAAACTTATGAAAATAAAACAAACCCTAACAAACTGTTTATTATTTGCGGCAGTATTGTTGACTTCATTACAAACTTCAATTTCCAAAGCTCAAACAATAACAGGTTTGAGTATTCCCGGAGCAACTTCGAATGGCTCAGGAACAACGTGGAATGTAAACTTTATCACATCAAGTACTACCACAGCTGGTTACAAAGCCATTGATGTATCAATGAACAATACCAAAGGTGAATATCTTGTTTTTGATGATACAAGTGCATCAAGTGATTGGGAGGTGGTTCAAAGCAGTGTGCCTACGAGTGGGTCTTGGTTTGGATTTTGTAAAACCATGCTGATCAATGATAACGCATGCACAGGTAATTGCACCGTAAGATTTTACATAAGAAATAAAGGTACAAGTACGGGAACATATAAAAACCAAATCACTGTTGCCGTTGGTAACAATGGTTCTGCTTGTTCATATAATAGTTCCGGTGTTTACACACTTGGTGTAACGATGGAAAAAGTTGCTGCAAGCGGAATTTACACTTGGATTGGAACTCACGGAAGTGGCGACAGTACATGGGGTCAATCAGACAACTGGTCTCCTACGAGAACAACACCTTCAACCTCTGATATCTTGGTTGTAGATTTAGGTACAAAAACAAATAACGTAATGTCGACTATCGATGTGAGTGGTGTTACTGAATCAATATCTCAATTTAGAGTTTACAATTACAATAAAGTTGTATTCAAATGCACAACTTCGAATTCAACCATTACTGTTGGAAATGGTGCGTCGGGTGATGATTTCTTGATTGATTCTTTTGGTTCGATCATGGGTTCGGGAAATGCATTATATAATATAAAGATTGCCTCTTCAAATAACTTTTTATCAAGAGGTAAAATTGGAATGTTGTCTGGATATATGAATTTTGGTGGAGCTGGTGAACATGTAATTTCAGGTGATATTATTACTACAGGTGGAAGTTTGATGTTCAATCCGAATTCCGGAACAAATACCTTATACTTCAGGGCAAATTCTCAACAAATTATTAGCCACACTGGTGTGTTGTATATAGATTCCAATATGAATGTTGAAGTGGGAAGAAATTCTTTGACATCCACATTGATTTTACAAAGATCTTTGGCAATGTACAGCGTTTTGAAATTATTACCGAATACGTCGATTATTTCAAATGTTCCTAATTCTTCAAGTGTTGCTGATTATAATGGTTGGACACCTTTCTTGCAATTCAGAGCATCTGGGGTACCTGGTGCAAAAGCTAGAGGACAATTAGACGAAATGCCATCAACAGCATCAATCACTGGCGGTGTATTGTTTGAAATATATGGAACAGATGTTCGAGCATATAGGATGATAGGTATGCCGTTTAAAAATGGTTTTAACCTTTCTCAAATATCTGATGACTTGGATATTACGGGTTCTTATAGTGGAGATAACAGAGATTCGTTTTCAACAAACTGTAGTTATTGTATTAATTCGTCTTTTTTCTGGGACGAAAACAGCCAGGCTTGGGTACCATTTGCTTCAGATAATACTCCTACTAAAATTAACCATGGAGTTGGAATCTTTGTTTTCTGGAGAGGCGGAAAAACCGTAGGTTTAGGTAATCCAAGTTCTCCTGCGAACAACTCAATGGTTCGAGTAAAAGGTGAAATTTTTGTAGGAAGTAAAACGGTTAATTTAGATTACAACGGTTCAGGTACAACTGCTAGTTTAAGAGGATATAATTTAATTGCAAATCCATATCCTTGTTCGGTTGATTTTGCTAAAATTTCGAAGCCTTCTGGATTTAAACAAAAATTTGTAATTTATGACGGTAGAGCTAAAACATATAATATTTGGGACAGTACAGTTTCCGGAAGTTTGTCGAGAACTGGATCCTCTAATTTTACAAGCTCAGCTCAAAACAACAGTAGAATTATTGCTCCAGGTGCTGCATTTTTTGCCATTGCAAGTAACACTGGTGAATCTTTAACGTTTAATGAATCAAGTAAAGTAACAACTTTAAAAACATCACATAACAACTTTAAATCAACTGAAAACGATTTGAAATGTAATGAAGTTAGAGTTGGAATCAAATTCACGAATGATAGTATTCCTGAAAATGATAATGCTTTGGTTCAATTAGATATGAACTATGACGGAATTAAAAAAGATTTTGATGAATATGATGCTGCTAAAATGCATGGTGGTTTCTTAAGTATTGGTACGCTTACTGATAAAGGTGATTGGTTGTCTATTGATAGAAGAACTGGATACGATATGCCGAATTACACTATTCCATTGAGAATCAAAACGCCAGAAAAGAATATGTTTAAGCTTACTATGCAAACTTGTGAATCAAACAAAATGAACAAGGGTATTGTATTGGTGGATAAAATGCTTTCCAAAGTTTTCACTTTCAAAAATGGTGGAGAATATTATTTTGTTAAGAATGCAATGGATTCATTAAACGACAACCGATTTGAATTGATGTTTACGGATTTGCAAGAAGTGAGTGCTACAAAATCAATCAATAAAGAATCACAAGTTGTAGTTTATCCAAATCCTTCAAATAATGGCATTTTTAATATTGCTCAAATAGCAGATCAAAAGATTTCCAAAGTTGAAGTTTATAGTTTAGATGGTAAACTAATTCAAACTGTGAACGCAAATGAAGGACAAGATTTGGTAGAGGTTAGGTTGATGCACAAAGGTATGTTTATGTTGAAAGTTGTTGGTGCTCGTTTTGTAACTTCCCAAATTATTCAAAACAATTAATGTAAATTTTAAAATTAAATACTATATTTGTAATACTATGAAGACTTTTTTAAAAATCACTTTGACACTTGCTGCGTTTGTATTCGTAGGCACATTGTTAGCACAAGGTACTCCTAACCAAGATCCAGATTTACAGGTTCCTGTAGATGGAGGTATTTTCACTGTAGTGGGTAGTGCAATCGCTTACGGTGTTTATAAAGTAAGAAACAAAAAATCAACTGACATTTAAGTATGATTTTTAAAGGTGGTTTCTCCACCATACTAAAGGAAATTTCTTTGAGTAAAAGTCAAAGGAATTTCCTTTTTTTTGTTTTGTTATCTTTCGTACTATTTCCAATACTGAATAGTATTGACTGGCTTAATGACTCACTTACGCATTTAGTAACATCCGCAAGTAGGCATTTTATCGGGTTTTTCTCTTCAAATACACCGTGGGGTTATTTCAATCCAACGCAAAAGACATATCATGTTTTTGATTCGCGAGGGCATATACTCATTGGAGATCCTTGTAATGGATTTGAACTTTATTATGTCTGTGCTGCTTTTATTTTAGCGATACCTGGGTTGTCTCTGAAACGGAAATTATTTTTTACGGTTTTCGGTGTAGCTGTGCTTTTTATTGCGAATGTAGTTCGTGTTTCTGCTTTGTTTTATATCGCTAAATCTCATCCTGAATGGTTTGAAACATTTCATAAAACAGTCTTTCAGCTTGGGGTTTACGTAATCATGTTTATCATATGGATCATTTATCTGAAACCGCTTCATGGCAGGAAATAACAAAGAAGATTATTCTTTATTGTTTTCCCTTACTCGCGATTTACGGCATTTTTACTTTTATTTCAAATGAAATGGTCTATCACAACCATCATTTTCCATCGATACAAGTGTTTTGTAAAAGTAGATCGTTTCGATTTGTGTATAGAGAATTTGAAATTTATACATTTGGTTACTTAGGATATCGCTTTTTGAAAAATAATACTTCCATTCAATGGTCGAAATTATTTGTATTGGTTCTTGTTCTTGGAGATGTGTTTATTTCCTCCATTGGTGCTTTCAGATATTTTGTAGGCGATTCACCGAGATTAGATGTTCTTTACAATCAGATTCTTGTTTTTTTTGCTTCACCATTTTACTTTATGCTTTTTTCAATCTTTGTTTTGTACCTTAGACCGGTAAAGACAAATGATGAAGTGTAATGATGTTTTCGAGACTGCTTAAACTTTTATTTTTTTGTTTGTTTTCACTGATGTGCCATCTGGTTTGTGGCCAATTTTCTTATTCTTTAAATTATTTTGGGGGACAAATGCTTGCTCATACTTCCTACACAAAGCCATTGGAATCGGATGTGTATGGTGCGCAATTGGAGGTTTTATGGAAACTTAGGCAAGAAAGAGATGATTTAAAATCAAAGAATGATGAATTGCATCACTCGCCGATCATTGGATTTTCTTCTACATGGTTGAATATGGGGCATGCATCAACAGGTTTTCAGATGAGTTCAGCTTTGGTTTTGGGAGGTGTATTCTATAACAAGAGTAAACTTTCTTTTACGTATCATTTTGGTCACGGTTTTGCTTTTTTATCTCAGAAATACGACACCAACCAAAAGCCTGTAAATTTTGCAATCGGTAGTCATATGAATTATTTTGCTCAATTAAAAACTGGTTTGGAGTATCAATTAACAGAAAATTTTAATATGAATGCTGCGTTGTATTTAACGCATACTTCAAACGGAAATTGGAAAAAGCCGAATGTTGGTCTTAATGCTTTTCATTATGGTCTAGGAATAGTTTATTTCCCAAATGAGGTTTTGAATAACGATAAACAATCAATGTATCTTCACAAGAAGAAATTTCTTGCATATCCATATTCCATAGGATTGAAATTAGGAATTAGAGAACATTCTTTAGAATATCAAGAATCCTTTACAAGTTGGATTTTCGATTTTCAATATAGAATTCAAAAGAATGCACGACACATTTGGGATGTAGGTTTGGATTTTTTTTCAGATCCCAATTACAAATTTGATAAGTTTGGTAAAAGTACAAATTCTGATGATTTGGATTTGGTTGAAATTGGGTTGAAGGCCGGTCATCAATTTGTATTTGGAAGGGTTGCTTTACGCACAGATCTGGGTGTTTATATTTTAAAGCCTGTTTTTAGCGAAAAGCCGTTCTTTTATAATGCTGTAGGTATTGATTATCGTTTAAGCCAAGAATGGGCTCTCAGGACGCGTTTAAAGGCCCATTTGAATGTTGCAGATTATATGGAGTTTGGAGTTTCCAGATTATTTTGATTTTCAGTTTTGAATGAATCATTTTAGTATGTCACTCAAATAAAAAAGAGCTTCGGTCAGAAGCTCTTTTTTGTTATGGATTATATTATTTTTAAGCTGTTTGTAACTGACCAATTTGTTTCAAATATGCCATGTGCGATTTAATTGCTTTCACCATAGTTGGAAACTCTTGGTATTTTACATTGAAATCGGCACAAGTTTTTTTCACGATTTCATTAATTTTAGGATAGTGTACATGGCTAATTTTTGGGAATAAGTGATGTTCTACTTGGAAGTTAAGTCCCCCCAAAAGCCATGTCCAAATTTTATTTTTCGTAGCAAAATTAGAAGTAGTATGGATTTGGTGTGTTGCCCAATCGTCTTGCACTACAACAACATCATCGTTGTGAGCAACAAAATTCAATCCTTCGACAACGTGTGCCAATTGGAACACAATAGTGATGCAAATACCTGTGGTAAGAGCAACAATCATATATCCGATGATAGCAGTTCCAAAACCAAAAATATATGTAGGTATGATAATGAAAATTCCAATGTAAACGAGTTTGCTTGCCCAAAATTCAAAATGTTCAAATGCGGTCATTTTTCCTTTCATTTGTCTATGAGCAACTTTACCCGTGAAATATTTTGTCATGTCCTGCAAAATAATCCAACTTAGGTAGGCAATAGAATACAAGAAAATGAAATAAATATGTTGGAATTTATGAAACCAAAAACCTTTCTGATTAGAGTTAAGGCGCATGAATGGGTAAATATCAATATCCTCATCGGCTCCATCAATGTTGGTGTAGCTGTGATGTGCAACATTGTGCTTTTCAACCCAATAGAATGCGTTGCCTCCTAATAGGTTTAAGCTATTGGCCATTAACTTGTTTACCCAAGGTTTTGTTGAATAACTTCCGTGTGCACCATCGTGCATTACATTAAATCCCATTCCTGCGAATGAAATGCCAAGTAACATACAAAGGATAACTTGAATCCAAGTTTGATCGGTAGTAAATAAAACAAGTGTTAAATAACTCCCAATCAATATCAGGGTAAAAATGATTGTTTTAAGATAAAGTTTCCAATTGCCTGTTGGTTTGATATTGTTATCTGTAAAATATTGGTCAATTCTTGATCTTAGTGTACTAAAGAACTGTGCATTTCTGCCTTCAAAGCGGATAGTTGCCATTTTTTATTTGAAATTTGAATGATTACAAAAATAACCGAATCATGTTCAATATCCTAAAGAAAATGATTAAATATTTAAGTGACGATGACTTGTTTAAGTGTTCTTCTTAAAACTTTAAACCAATTCTTACACCAGGATTTGCTTGAAGCCCAAAACCAACGGCTGATCCTAAAGTGTTTTTGATCAGAGTACCTGAATAACTATTGTATATTGTTCTCTCACCGAGCGATTCAAATCCGATTCCGTACGCTAATTCAGCTCCAATATAAACGTGGGGGACGATGTAATAATCTGCACCAAAAATCAAACCAGCATAAACTTGAGTAGCACCTGAAGTTTCAGCAGAGAAAGTGCTTCCGGCTGAATAATCCAATCCATTGTATGTGTTTGTTCCATTCACTTGATTGCTTGATATACCAAATCCAACTTCTGCACCGATGTAAGGTGATAACTTATCTGTGCCGGTGAAGTGTTTTTCGATTCCCAATCCTAAAGTAAAGTTCGACGCGCTGCTTTCAAGTGTAAATGGCATTACAGTTGGATCCATTGGATTGTATACATAGTCAGTTGAAGACATTAGATCAAATGCAAATTTTGTTCTAAGAGCCAATTTTGAATTCAAAAAATAACGCATTCTGATTTCTGATACCTCAAAACTTATTGGCGCTCCACCAACTTGCAAATTTAAAGTAGCTTCAAGTGTTAAATCTTGTGCTTCAGCTTTTTGAGCGTTTACGTTGTTAGAAATTGCCATCAATGACAATAGAAGAATAGATAATTTCGTTTTCATACATCACAAATGTACTAAAACTGAGGTTAAATTTAAAATTTATATCCAATCCGAACTCCAGGGGTATAAGACATCTCGAGCTTTGTATTTGTTCCAAGGCTGCTTCCAGAGCTAGACGCATTCCCGGCAGGATCAAATACAGTTTTTGATACATTACCAAGGTTTTTACTTTGGTAACCATAACGAATTTCAGTGCCGATATAAAAGTTTGAATTTAGATAGTAATCTAATCCGGCAATACCGCCAACATAAAACGCAAACTCTGTATTTTCAGATCTCACTTTATAATCTGGTTTGAATGTTAAACCATCATCTGTATTTGTTCCATCTAGATTTACTCCCTCCAAACCAATTAAAACTTCTGCACCCCAATATGGAGATATGTGGTTTTTGCTTTTAAAATGATCCTCGAACCCAACCCCAAGATTTAGGCTTTGTTTTGATTCGATAACGTTTGCATTTTTTCCACCAGAGCCATTGATGGTGATATTATTATTAGACATGCTTACCAACCCCCGTGCGCGGTATGCACGTTTTTCAGAAACAAAATATCGAACTTTTAATTCATTGAAAACAATACCTAATGGTTTGTCCATGATCTGTAATTGAAGCAATCCCTCAACCGTAATTTCCTCTTTTTTTTGTTTCAAATAAGGTGCAGTATTGTTTGCAGGGACGTTATTAGCAGTTGTGTTCGTTGTGGTACTTGCTGGAGAGTTGTTGGTTGTAGGGGAGTTTGAGCTTGATTTAACGGGAGAATTTTGAGCAAAAAGATTTTGTAGAAAAGCAAATAAACCAATTGTCAACAGAATGTTTTTCATTCTTCGAAATTAATACTTTCAATCAATCTTTCACAATTTAGAGTATTTTTGCTCTATATGACAATACGAGTATCGTTGATTGTATTCATTTTTTTTATAGGCTGTCGGGTGAATGCACAGAATTGGTCGCCGAAAGATAGTATTCAATTATCATTTAAAAATAAACCATCTTTTATATTAGGCGGAGATCAAAGGAACTCATTTGTAACCGGTGTGCCGGTCAAAATATTAGGATTTCGTGGTGGTTTGGATTATGGGAAATTTGCTTTGTTGGGTGCAGTTTATTACGCTGATGCACAAAAAAATGTGGCACCGGGAAAAGAGAATCGTTATGAATATCTGATTTTTAGTGGAATTGGTGAGTATCATTGGTATAAAACTCATCGGTTTAGATTGTATCAAACATTTCAAACTGGCATTGGTGTAGTTGATTTGAGTGAATTTCCGGAGAATAGCACAAAACCTATTTTTTCTTCAAAGATGGTTATTCCTGTTGAGACAGGAATCTCGGGTAATTTAAGAGTTTTAAAATATTTGGGAATCAATGCAGGGATTGGAATTCGTGTTTCACTGACTCCAGGTACATATTATTCAGCACCGTATTATAATTTCGGGTTGATGGTGTTCACAAAAGATTTGGTAAAAGATGTGAAAAAATGGTGGTATAAATAAAAAGGCTCCTTTTTCTCGGAGCCTTTTTATTTATTTCTTTTTCATTTGATCTAAGTGATCAATGAATTCTTCTATTTTATCGACATCAATCCGGTTTGCAACGATTTTCTTATTTACATCCATGATGAAAATAGTTGGACTCGCAATTACATAATAACTGTAAAGGGCGTCGGCGTATTTTTGACTTTGAACTTCGCCGCGAATTAAATGTGTGAATCCTTTTGATTCTGGATGTTCTTTAACGTATTCATACCATTCTTTCTTTTTATCTCCAGAGGCTAGTGCAATTACTTTCCAACCCTTAGACTTGTTCTTTTCGTAAATTTTTGCAAGTTTTGGCATGATTTCTTTACAATGTCCGCAGGTTGGATCCCAAAAAATCATGAGTGTGTATGGTGCTTGAATGGAGTTTGTTCTTACCCACACGCTATCGAGGTTTTTAAGTTCGAGTTCAGGTGCGGTTGCTCCAATTAAGCTGTGTGATCTTCTAAATGCATTTTCACACATTTTGGCTACAGTAACGCTATCAACCCACCAAGCTTTTCCGGAACAGTAATTCGAAAGTGCCAAATGAACGAATACCCTGTCTAGTCCCATAATATTACTAGACTCAAATCTATTTGTTAAATACCAAATAATGTATTTTTCATTCTCAATTGAATTTTTGCATTTTTCAAGCAATTTTTCTGATACCAAAATACATGTATCAGCATCAGGAACTATGACTTTATCAAAATAAAAGTCAAGTTTTGTTTTTAAAATATTCACAGGCATTCTCACCAATCCATCTTCATTGAAATCTACATGATCCCAATAATGCTGTTTGAAATGGTTGAAAGGGTAAGCGCTGTCTTTGGTTCCATCTGCTTTAGTTGGGAGTTTTGATGGTATTTCTACACCAATTAGCGCATATAGAAAACGAGATAATAAATTATTTGGGTGTAGTGAAATGAAAATAGAATCTTGCTGCTCTTTCTCTTTCAATAAAGCCATTTTCTTTGGCTCAATTCGCTTTTTATTCTCAATACTCGAATCTTTCTTTATTTCTTCATCTAAAGCAATGAGCTTGTCAATGACTTTCATCTTGTTGTTTTGATATTCTACAAAGTCAGAATTCTCTTTAGATCCTTCAACTTTCATTGTTTTATAATAATCTCTTTGATAATATGATGTATCAAAAGTGATTGTAAAATCTTGGTCGTCATCTACCATAATTTCGAAGTAATCTCTACGTTCGGGTAAAACAAATAAGTACATACCTCGTTGCAGTTTTTGCTTACTTGCAATTTTCGAATTGTAGCCACCGTTAAATTCCACAAGACCATTTTTTTGCACTTCTGCTGTATCTCTGTAATACTTGCCTCCAATGTGGTGATCAGCCAACCATACTATTTGTCCAGGTTTTAGGGCTTTACATCGGAATTTCAAACTGTATGATCCGGATTCTCTGCCATTCCAACTCTCTTTTTGTTTGATATTGGGATAAATTCCAACATTGTTGGGCTTAACAGCAGGTGTTAATCGTTGGTAAGGAATGATTTGCGCGTTCGTGTTTGCCGCAAATAAAACTGTAAGAATAAATAAATAAATCTTGTACTTCATCTTTTTCAAAATTCTCTGTAAATTTAGACAAAATTTGTACCAAAAAGTTGCATGACAAATAAAAACAATCAATTTTATGAAAGCGTTTTCGATATAGTGCGCCAAATTCCCTACGGAAGAGTAACTAGTTATGGTGCCATAGCTTCATATCTTGGTGCCAAAAGAAGCAGTAGATTGGTGGGTTGGGCTATGAATTTAAGTCATCAGGTATTTCCGTATGTCCCCGCACATAGAGTAGTGAACCGAAATGGCCTCTTAACAGGGAAAATGCATTTTTCTGGCGACAATGAGATGCAGCAGCTTTTAGAGCAAGAAGGTATTTCAATTTTGAACAACCAAGTTCAAAATTTTAGCGATGTTTTTTGGGATCCTTCTTCTTTGGATCAACTTTTTTGATTACATCAGCAAAGAGTTGCCACCACTGTTTGTTGGGATAAGGAGCGGAAACATTGATGGATGGATTTGTTTTCACTGCGTGAGGGGTGATCAGTTGATATGCATGAAGTGCGATACTCCTATCTGGTAGTGGCTCTTTGGCACCATATTTTAAATCCCCCATAATTGGAGACCCCATTTTAGCTAATTGAGCTCTTATTTGATGAAAACGGCCAGTTTCAAGGTGAATTTCATACAAGAATTTATCACCGCGATTGTTCAGGAGTTTGTAATGCAGAACGGCATGTTTGGTGCCAGACCGAGGGGTGTTATAGGTAAGTGCTCTGTGTGTATTGGAATCTTTTCCCAAATAATGCTGCAGAGTTCCTTGAGTTTCGGGCAAGGCATACTGGGTAATACAATGATATATTTTCTTGTTTTGCTTGAGTCTAAAAACTTCATTCATCCTCGCTAATGCCTTAGAAGTTTTAGCAAGCATCATTGTTCCACTAACGGGGCGATCGATTCTATGAATTAAACCAACAAAAGCGGCACCTGGTTTATTGTACTTTTCGCGAATATACTTCTCCGCAATTTCCAACAAATGTTCGTCACCTGTTTCATCTCCTTGCACCGGCAAACCAGCAGGTTTGTTCACTATCAATAGGTGATTGTCTTCCCAAAGTACTTCTAACATGCTGCAAATTTACCAAATAGTTTGTCTATATCTTCAACTTTTAGAAGTACTTTTGTTTTTGAATGCGTTTTTATTTGTTTAAGGGATATAGGTTTGAGATAAAAGAAATTGCCCTCTTGGCTTATCCAATGATTTTGGGCCAACTTGGGGTGGTTTTAATGGGAGTTGCTGATACTATTATGGTTGGTAAATTGGGTGCAGATGCACTTGCCAGTGTAAATCAGGCAAATAATTTATTCTTTATGTTGAGCGGACTTACTTTTGGTGTGCTGTTCGCTGTAAGTACTTTGGTAAGCATTAAAGTGGGAGAGAAAAAGGCTAAAGACGGATTTGCAATTTATAGAGCAAGTTTGATTGTAAGTTTGATTCTATTTGTGCTTCAGTTTTTGGCTCTGCAATTGTTGATTTGGAATTTTGATTTGTTGGGACAAAAGGGCGCGATTAATGATTTAGCCCCCGGGTTTTTAAATATTATAAGTTGGTCTATATTGCCTTTGTTGATCAACATGAGTTCAAGACAATTTTTGGATGGATTGGGACATACCAAAGTATTCATGATTTTAACTTTGATGGGACTCTTATTGAATATTTTCTTGAATTGGGTTCTAATTTATGGAAACTTGGGTTTTGAACCTTGGGGAGTAAATGGTGCAGCATATGCAACGTTAATTTCCAGAGTAATAATGGCATTGGCGGGACTTTGGTATGTGCGATATTCAAAATTAATGAAGCAATATCTCCCAGAAAAATTACCATCGTGGAAGTCTGTATTGCCGGAGATGAAGCCTATTTGGAAAATGGGTAGCCCATTGGCGCTTCAAACCTTTGCTGAATGGGCGTGCTTTGCTTTATCGGGTGTAATGGTTGGTTGGTATGGATCAGTTCAATTGTCGGCACATGCAGTAGCTTTGAATATTGCGTCGGTAACTTATATGGTCGCAAGCGGAATTGCAATGGCAGGCTCTATTTTAGTCGGAAATAGTTATGGAGAAAAAAATGTCCTAAAAATTAAAAAGGTTGCTCATGCAACTTTTTTCCTTCTTGCTGTATTTGAATTGTTTAACGCAATATTGTTTATGCTTTTCAATGAACAAATCGCGGCGCTTTATAAGGTTGATTCTGCTGTTTTGCCATATATTTTGCCACTGCTGTTTTTGGCGGCTGCTTTTCAATTGTCTGATGGAATACAAGCTGGAGCAATGGGATTGCTTAGAGGTATTAAAGATGTGGTTTGGGCAAGTATCATTTCAGTCTTTTCATATTGGATTATATCCCTCCCTCTGTCGTTTTATTTTGGTGACTACAGATTTAAATGGATTAATGGCGCGTTTCAAAGAGTGCATATTCCCAACACGATTTGGGAAGGTGGGCAAGTTTATGGTGTATGGATAGGATTCACTGTGGGTTTATTTGCTGCGTCTATCTTTGGTGTTTATCGTTTTTATAGTCGATTAAAGAAACTTGATTTTTAACATGAAATTTCGTATATTATACTTCTTGCTTATTTGTCCAGCTGTTGTTTTGGGACAAGATTTTAAATGGGATAAGACTCTCGATGTTTTTGTTTCTCCTTCAATTTCAACAAGTTTAATTGGTTCGGTTTCCCCGGATGAAAAAGATGGATATAATGGCGTTCAATTAATGGATTCATTTAAGAAATCTGATGTGTCGAGTAGTTTTGTCAATTTTGGAATAGCTTTAAATTTCAGAAAAACAGATAGGAAATTCTTTTCTGTAGGTTTGAGTTATTTGTCCACCGGATTTACCCGTAAAAAAGAAGGGAGCATGTTTAATTATTTACCTCATCCTGAATTGTCGGTTTACGCAAATTTATCAGAAGGTCCTACCCAAATTTTAAATTATGATTTTTCTTATAATTATCTATCATTAAATCTGAATTATTTGGGTAGAATTGATGGTGCAGGGTTGATGATTAAAAACACAAAGTGGTGGTATACGTTAGGAATAGCTCCATCATTGCTTTTGTCGCACAAAATGATAATTCGAACACAAGGATTTACATTGATGGAAGGAAATAATATTGAAAAGTTCGATTATGTTGTTGATTATCAAACCAACGGGAAGTATTCAAACAACCAAGGTAATTATAATATTGTCAAGGTGACTCCACCATCGGTAAATGTTTTTATAACTGCTGGAACTAGATTTGATTATACATTATCTGAAACGATGCACTTGTTAATTCAACCAAAGGTAAATTTTCCCATTCTTCCAACAGCAAGTGGAGTTCAAACGGCTTGGTGCCCTCAGGCATCCGTTGATATAGGGATCATTTGGCCTTTACATTGATTGAATGGGTTAGAGGGGATTGAAGGATTAGAAGGACTAGAAGGATTAGTGGGATTAGAAGGGTTAGATAGATTAGAAGGATTATGGGGGGGTGTATTTTTAATTTACACCAATTGTAGTCATTGCAAATACACTTTATAATATCATACATTATTTTCGTTTAAGAACAAAAAAAGCCCGGAAATTCCGGGCTTTTAGATAAAATTTTGGATCAATTATTTGCCGTTAAATTTAGCTTTTGTATATTCTCTATTTAAATTGGCGATAACTGAAAGTGGAATTCCTTTAGGGCATTCAGCCGAGCAAGCACCTGTATTTGTACAAGCACCGAATCCTTCGGCATCCATTTGGTTTACCATAGCAACAACGCGTTCTTGACGTTCAGCTTGACCTTGAGGCAACATGCTTAATTGGGTAACTTTAGCCCCCACGAAAAGCATAGCCGATGCGTTTTTGCAAGCACTAACACAAGCTCCACAACCAATACAGGTAGCGGCTTCGAATGCTTCGTCGGCTACATTTTTTGGAATAAGAATGCTGTTAGCATCAACTGCATTTCCAGTGTTTACAGAAACGAAACCACCAGCTGCAATGATTCTATCGAAAGAAGAGCGATTTACACTCAAATCTTTAATCACTGGAAATGCATTCGCTCTCCAAGGTTCAACAACAATTGTATCACCATCGCTGAAACTTCTCATATGCAATTGGCAAGTTGTAATTTGTTGTTTTGGGCCGTGAGGTCTTCCATTGATTACCATGGAGCACATTCCGCAAATACCTTCTCTACAATCGTGATCAAAAGCCACTGGTTCTTTGCCTTCTTGAATCAATTGTTCGTTTAAAACGTCGAACATTTCCAAGAAACTCATATCAGGATTCGTTTCAACGCTATAAGTTTCAAAATTACCTTGAGCTTGCGTATTTTTTTGACGCCAAACTTGAAGGTTTACTTTCATAGAATGTTTCATGTTTTTAATTATTTATAGCTACGTTGTTGAATTTTAATATTTTCGTAAACAAGTTCTTCTTTATGAAGATCCCAATTGCAGTTTTCTTTGTGCTCCCATGCAAATACAGATTTGAAGTTTTCATCATCTCTCATTGCTTCACCTTCTTCTGTTTGGAATTCTTCTCTAAAGTGACCACCACAACTTTCATTTCTGGTTAAAGCATCAATACACATCAATTCTCCTAATTCAAGGAAATCTGCTACTCTTCCAGCTTTATCTAATTCAGGATTGAATTCTTTATCTGTTCCAGGAACACGTACATTTTTATAGAAATCTTCGCGAAGTGCTCTGATTTCTTCAATGGCTTCTTTTAAACCCTTTTCATTTCTAGCCATACCACATTTGTTCCACATGATTAATCCAAGTTCTCTATGATAACTTTCAACTGAACGCGTTCCGTTGATGTTCAAGAAATTTTGAATTTTTTCGTTTGCACGATTTTCGGCGGCTTCAAAAGCTTCGTGTGAAGTTGGAATTGGTTTTGTATGAATTTCGCCACTCAAATATGCCCCAATGGTCATTGGTATTACGAAATATCCATCGGCAAGTCCTTGCATCAAAGCAGAAGCACCCAATCTGTTTGCACCATGATCAGAGAAATTGGCTTCACCCAACGCATATAAACCTGGTACTGTGGTCATTAAGTTGTAATCAACCCAAAGTCCCCCCATAGTGTAATGAACCGCAGGATAAATTCTCATCGGAACTTCATATGGATCTTCGTCTGTAATTTGTTTGTACATATCAAACAAGTTGCCATATTTTTCCTTGATTACTTCTTTACCGAGTTTCAATAGGGTAGCGTCGTCAGGATTTTCAATATTGAGTTTACTTGCTTCTGTACGACCGTATTTTTGCATCATGTTGTACTTGAAATCCAAGTAAACAGCCATTTTGCTAGGGCCTACTCCGTAACCCGCATCGCAACGTTCTTTTGCAGCACGCGAAGCAATATCACGAGGAACGAGGTTTCCAAAAGCAGGGTATCTTCTTTCCAAATAGTAATCGCGTTCGTCCTCCGGTATATCGTTAGGATGTCTGTCGTCGTTTTGTTTTTTAGGGACCCAAATACGTCCATCATTTCTCAAAGATTCACTCATAAGAGTCAATTTTGACTGATAATGACCGGAAACTGGGATACAAGTAGGGTGAATTTGAGTAAAGCAAGGGTTTCCAAAATATGCACCTGCTTTGTGCGCTTTCCAAGCAGCGGTAACGTTACTTCCCATTGCGTTGGTACTTAGATAGAATACGTTTCCATATCCCCCAGTACACAATAACACAGCGTGTCCAAAAAATCTTTGAAGTTTGCCTGAAACGAGGTCTCGAGCGATAATACCACGGGCTTTGCCATCAATGGTAACAACTTCAATCATTTCGTGACGGGAGTACATTTTTACATTTCCCAGTCCTACTTGTCTCTCAAGTGCTGAATATGCACCTAAAAGGAGTTGTTGACCTGTTTGTCCAGCTGCGTAAAATGTACGTTGAACCTGAGTTCCACCGAAAGATCGGTTCGATAAAGTTCCACCATATTCACGAGCAAAAGGAACACCTTGTGCAACACATTGGTCAATGATTGCGGTAGATACTTCGGCCAATCGATGCACATTGCCTTCGCGTGCTCTGTAATCTCCACCCTTGATAGTGTCGTAGAATAATCGAAAAACTGAGTCACCATCGTTCTGATAGTTTTTCGCGGCATTGATACCTCCTTGAGCCGCAATTGAATGCGCGCGACGTGGAGAATCTTGGAAACAAAAAGCAGAAACTTTGTAACCCATTTCTGCCAATGTAGCTGCAGCACTTGCACCAGCCAATCCGGTACCAACAACAATTATCTCTAATTGTCTTTTATTTGCAGGATTTACCAATGGAACAGTACTCTTGTACTTTGTCCATTTTTCAGCTAATAATCCTTCAGGTATTTTTGCATCTAATTTCATACTTTCAATTATTTAATTAAGCCTAAATGGAAAACAACAGGTATAGAGGCAAAAATCAACGGTATGATGATCGAAAACCAAGTACCTATTGATTTGATGATTGGCGAATACGTTGGGTGATTGATTCCTAACGTTTGAAACGCACTTTGAAAACCATGCAATAAATGGTATGCCAAGCTGATGCATCCAAAAACATACAAACCAACTGCAACAGGGTTTTGGAAAACTTCAACCATGAAATGATATAATGTTTTATCTTCAGTAAGACCTCCTTGAGCATCGAAACGGCTTACAATCCAGAAATCTTTTAAGTGCATCACTAAAAACAACAAAAGGATGGTTCCCAAAAGTCCCATACTTCTTGAATACCAAGTGCTGTTTGCTTTTGCCGCATTCACGCCATATTTTGATTTTCTTTTGGCGTTGTTGTCGAATGTTAAGTACAAACCTTGTAAAATGTGAATAAGTAAACCCAAGATAAGTCCTACCTCTGAAGCGCGAATCAACCAATTGTGAGCCATGAATTCAGCAGCGAGGTTGAATGTTTCGCCAGAATCATTGAAATAAACAGTAGCATTAATTGCGCAGTGTACCACCAAAAAGGCGATGAGTGAAACTCCAGTCACTGCCATAACTAGTTTTCTACCAATGCTTGAAGAAAACAAGAACGACAAAATTCCCATAAATATTTTTTATCTTTATAAATTGATTGGTTACAAATTTAACCATTTGAATGAAAAAGTGAATCTTTGATACGTGCAATGAACATTATTTAGAATAGTTTTAAAGAAAAAAATCAACAAAACATAAAAAATCAATCCGATTCGACAGTAAGCCGATACACTTTAGATGGAAGACAATTTGATTTTTTGCAGGTATTTTCCGAGAACATCGAATTCTATGTTTACATGGTCGCCCACTTTAAGTAAATTCAAATTGGTATGCTCCCATGTATATGGAATGATTCCAATGCTGAATGCATCTGGAAAGCTATCCACCACAGTCAAGCTGATTCCATTCACTGCAATGCTTCCTTTGCTAACGGTGATGCCTGATTCTTGTGGGTGTGAGATGAAAATCATGTGTGACCCATCTAAATCGTGGATTTCATCAACCAATCCCACACAATCAACATGACCTTGAACATAATGTCCATCAAATCTATCACCTGCTTTTAGGCAGCGTTCTATGTTCACTTTGTCACCTTTTTTTAGATGAGCAAGATTTGTGCGACTCAAAGTTTCTTTAATCGCAGTTACAGAATATTTGTTTTCATTAATTTCAGTTACAGTGAGGCAAATACCATTGTGCGATATACTTTGATCTACCTTAAATTCGTTGCAAATATCTGATTCTAAATAGAATACGATGTTAGTTCCCTCGTGGATGATATCTACGACTGTTGAAGAAGATTCAATGATTCCTGTGAACATGATACAAAATAAACAATTTTTATTGACATTTTGTTTATCTGACATAATGGCATTTTTTCATTTGTGGCAAAATCTTTGTATTCACAGATTTGATTATGACAAAGAAAAACGAGCCAACTGAAGAGAATTTAGATAATCAGACAACAGAAAATGTTGAATCTTCTGAATTAAATGACGGTCAAACGCTTGAAGGACAGACGGAGGAGACAGGGGATGTGTTGCAAGCTGAAAAGGAAAAATATATCCGTTTGTATAGTGAATTCGATAATTTTCGCCGCAGAACTTCAAAAGAGCGTTTAGAGTGGATGCAGACCGCGAGCAAAGACATAATTTTAAATGTTTTACCAGTCATTGATGATATGGAAAGGGCCTTGAAATCTATGGAAACATCAGATTCAATGCCAAAAGAAGCAGTTGAAGGAATGAGCCTTATTTATAAAAAATTATATTCAATTTTGGAGAAAAAAGGTTTGACACCTATGAATGCTACCGGCTGTGATTTTGATCCAGAATTACATGAAGCCATAACTCAGTTTGCCGCTCCAACACCAGAAATGGTTGGTAAGGTTATTGATGAAGTTGAAAAAGGTTATTTGTTAAATGAAAAAGTGATTCGTTTTGCCAAAGTTGTGGTTGGCAACTAATAATTATGAGTAAAAGAGACTATTACGATATACTAGGCGTTTCTAAGTCATCAACAGCCGATGAAATCAAGAAAGCTTATCGCAAATTGGCAATTAAATATCACCCCGACAAAAATCCGGGTGACAAAGAAGCTGAGGAAAATTTTAAGGAAGCGGCTGAAGCTTATGATGTTTTAGGGAACGAGGAAAAAAGACGCAAATACGATCAATTTGGTCATGCTGGAATGGGACAAGGAGGATTCGGTGGAGGTGGCTTCAGTATGGACGATATTTTTAGTCAATTCGGAGATGTTTTTGGTGATGATAGTGTTTTTGGATCGTTTTTTGGTGGCGGAGGAGGGCGTAGTGGCTCAAGAAGAACTGTTGGTTCAAATATTCGAATCAAGTTAAAACTTACACTTTCTGAAATGCGTAACGGTGTTGAAAAGAAAGTCAAATACCGCAGAATGGTTCAGGCAGAAGGAGTTTCCTACGGCACTTGTAAGCAATGCGGTGGCTCTGGAGTTGTCAAGAAAATTACCAATACATTTTTGGGTCAAATGGCCACTCAAAGTGCTTGTCATGTCTGTCAAGGTTTGGGTAAAATAATTGAGAGTAAACCCAAAGATGCAAACGAACAGGGACTCATTAGCCAAGAATTCGAAACATCAATAAAAATTCCAGGAGGTGTAGCCGATGGAATGCAGTTAAGTGTGAATGGTAAAGGAAATCAAGGTCCAGCTGGTGGAGCATCAGGCGACTTGATCGTTCTTATTGAAGAAGTTCAGCACGAGGAATTACAACGCGACAATAACAATGTGATATATCATTTGTGGTTGAGTTTCCCGGAAGCAGCCATGGGTTCCAGCGTGGAAGTTCCAACTTTAGATGGAAAAGCAAAAATTAAAGTAGATGCAGGTACTCAACCCGGCAAAGTTTTACGATTAAAAGGAAAAGGATTTCCAGATTTAAATGGCTATGGAACCGGTGATCAATTAATTGTTGTGAATGTTTTCGTGCCAACCAAATTATCTTCTGATGAAAAAGATGTCTTATTGAAACTCCAAGAAAGTAAAAACTTTAAACCGGATGAAAAAGAGAAATCTTTTTTTGACAAAATGAAAGATATCTTTTAATCGTAAAATTAATGTCATCTTTTGAGTTTTTTTAATATAGCTAAACAAATATGCCATTTTGACCAACGTTTTTTAAATAAAAAAGGACAATCTCGAGATTGTCCTTTTTTTTTATATTTATTCATCCGTAATTTGAAGAACAACAAAAATTTCTCTTTCAAAAGTATGGGGCATTTCAAAAAAAATATTTTAATCTCGGCGCTTACTGTGTTATTGAGTACGACTGATCTTCATTCTCAAAATAACAGAGAAGTTGATTTTCAACAGTATCGTCCACAACTTTGTCAAGGTGCCATACCGGCCATTTTAAATAAATTGACAAGTGCGAAAGCAAAAGAGGCGATGAGAAACATCAAAGGTAAATCTGCCAAAAGAGCTGAAAAGAAAACAGAAATGGACCATGCGATAGAGTCCAATTTTTTTGAAGATCAGTTGCTCACTAGCGGACAAATTTTGTATGGTGATCCAATGACGGAATTTGTGAATGACGTGGCTGATGAACTTTTAAAAGATGATCAGTTGTTGAGAGATAAATTACATTTTTTTGTACTCAAATCTCATGTTCCCAATGCTTACACCACTCACAATGGGATTGTAGTTGTTACAGTTGGGTTGATTTCAAGAATGGAAAATGAGTCGCAACTTGCAGTTATTTTGGCCCATGAAATACAACATTTTGTAAAAAATCATTCCTTAAAACAATACAAAGAGGTTAAAAAAACCATTGCCGATTCTCGTCGAAATTACGGTGGCGATCTAGAATCAAGATTGAAAAAATTATATCGATTTAGCAAAGAGCAAGAGTATGAGGCAGACCAACTCGGTTATGAAATGCTCAAGAAATCGAAATACGATTTATCTGAAGGTATTTTTGTCTTCGACATGCTCAAATTTACGGAATATCCATTTTTGGAAACCAGTATGAGCCTTGAAAACTTTGAAAAGCCACAGTTCAAATTTCCAGTTACGTTGTATGAAGATATTCAAAAACAGTTAAAATCGGCAAAAGAGTTTGATGATAAAACGGATCGTGATGAAAATGATGAGGAGACAAGTACGCATCCGAGTTTAGATAAACGGATAGATCAATTGAAAGTACTGGTTGATAAAAAAGATTATGCTGGAAACCAGAAATTCATAGTTGGTGAAAAAGAATTTAAATATATTCAAAAAATCTCAAGACATGAATTGTTAGTGCTGTATCTTAAAAGAGCTGACTTTGGGCGAAGTTTTTATTTGTCTAAAGTTGTTGAATTGCTCTATGGAAAAAGTATCTTTCTTGACCGTGTTGCGGCAATGAGTTTGTATGGAATTATGGAACATAAAGCCAATAAACACAACATAGATGATTATGGATTGAGTGTAAATTACAATAGAGGTGATTGGCGCCCAATCTCTGCCGCATTTAATCTCATGGAAACAAGAGAATTTTCAGCGTTGGCCTCGAGTCTCATTTGGGATATTTTTGATCGCAATCAAAACGATGATTTTATCAGATCTGTTTGCAATCGTGCATTTATGATCATGCAAACCAAAATGAATTTCAAATTATCTGATTTTGTTAATTTTAAACCAATTGCACAACAAACAGATGTTAAACCAGCTCCGGCTGTAGATACTGCGGCTAAAATTTCAGATGGTAAGTTGAAAAATCCCCGTTCAAGAATTGGTAGAAATGCAGCAGCCGATGTTGTGATCAATCAAGTATATTATTTTGGAGCTTTTTATCATTTAGATCAAAAGCAGAAGGATGTTTTTTCTCAATATATTGAATCAATCAAAACTACAGAGGTTGAAACAAAATCTGTAAAAATGACATATTCAGAACGTTTAGACTTCAACAAGAAACGTTACAGTAAGCCAAATCCGAATGTGCACAACCTGGTTGTATTGCAGCCAAAAATAACCTACGCAAATGGTCGAGTAGATATGTTTTATGACAATATTGAAACCAAAAGAAACTATTTTGTAGAAGAATCCACCAGAAAAAGAATTATGGACAATTGGCAATATGTTGCAGGTTCAAGCGGAGTGGACATCGATTTATTGGAAAATTCAGTTGGTAAATCTTTAACTACCGAGGATTTGAATTTATATGCAACAAATAACGACTGGCTCGCAGAGAGAATGAACAATGACACGAATCAAATGATTTTGTTTTATAAACAATACTTAAACTCCGGAGGAGCGGGTGAAAGTCCTTATTTGGTGAATATTCAATATGACTATATCGAAATTCCTCGCCCTTTCGATATTCAAGGCTTAATATACACCATGGTTTATCCTATTTACTTGCCTTTCTATTTGGCTCAACAGTTTCAAACAGATAAGTATTTCAAAGAAAAAGTTTCAGCATATAACACCGAGACCGGTAGGGTGGTTTATACTAACTCAGCGAATTATTCCTCTGCCATTAGAAATGATTTTTTAAGGGCTCATATTTATAAAACAATTTATGAAATTAAACATATCTCTGGCAAATAAGCAACATACGAAAATGCGATTTTTAAGAAAAATATTGATTGTTTGTTTTGCAATAATTGCAAATATTCAGCTTTTCGCTCAATCTAATCCTGGTTATTTGGGTAGAAAAAATTTGGTTCAATTGGATGTGAATGGGTTAATGGGAAATCTTCTTTTTGAGGGACCTTGGCTGAAAACCAATTTTGGCCTTTCGTATGAAATGGCACGGGGTGAAGATTTTGCTTGGAATTTTGGATATACAAATACCAATCAAGACATGACTCAAGCGATGATGGATGGTGAGTATTTGACTTTTATTCAAGACGATGGTCAATCTTCTGAGTTTTTTGACTTGAATGGAGGTACATTGAATTACACGTTTACTGAATTTAAAGTGACTCCAAAGTGGTATAAAGCGAATACAGGTGGAATTGCACCTTATGGAGATTTTAGTGGTTTGGAATTGTCATGGGGATATCTAAACATAGATCCATCAAAAGTTAAATGGAAACAGCAGTTGAATGAAGCCAACAAAAATATTGATTTATCATCGGTTACTGTCTTTTCAGCAAGTTATGTGTGGGGAGGTAGAAGAATGCTCGCAGATCAAGTTGGTTTAGATTACAGTATGGGCATTGGTTACACCCTTTATCAATCTTTGCCGGGAAGTATTTTAGACTATACCGAAGGGGCTCAACTTGAAAATTTGGAGTTGTACTACAAGTATACAGCGGTGAAACATATCAGCACGGCAAAATTGTTTCAAGCAAGAGTTGGATTAAGTTATCTATTTTAATCTAAAGAGAATAAAACAAATAAAAAAAGGGCGTTCATTGTATTGAACGCCCCTTTTTTTATTTTGAAAGAAGTGATTAAGCCAATCTCTTCTGTAATTCTTGATTTAAAGCTTCCAAGAAATCTTCTGTGTAAAGATAACTTCCCTCAGGAACGTTATTCCCGTGAATGCAAACAGCCAAGTCTTTGGTCATTTTACCGGCTTCAACGGTGTCAATACAAACTTGCTCTAATGTATGGCAGAAGTTAATCAATGCCTCATTGCCATCCAATTTACCACGGTGCTCTAAACCTCTTGTCCAGGCGAAAATAGATGCAATTGGGTTGGTTGAAGTTTTCTTGCCTTGTTGGTGCATTCTGTAGTGACGAGTAACAGTTCCGTGAGCAGCTTCTGCTTCCATCGTTTTTCCATCTGGTGTAACCAAAACAGATGTCATCAAACCTAATGAACCAAATCCTTGAGCAACTGTATCGCTCTGCACATCGCCATCGTAGTTTTTACAAGCCCAAACGAAATTTCCATTCCATTTTAATGCGCTTGCAACCATGTCATCGATCAATCTATGTTCATAAGTGATACCAGCAGCATCCATCTGAGCTTTGAATTCTTGCTCATAAATTTCTTGGAAAATATCTTTGAAACGACCATCGTATTTTTTCAAAATGGTGTTTTTTGTGCTCAAATATAAAGGCCATTTTTTTGCAAGTGCTTGATTGAAACATGAACGTGCAAATCCACGAATACTTTCATCCGTGTTGTACATCGCTAAAGCCACACCATCACCTTTAAAGTTGTATACCTCATGCTCAATCACTTGTCCATCTTCTCCTTCGAATTTGATGGTGAGTTTACCTTTTCCTTTAGTCACAAAATCAGTTGCGCGGTACTGATCACCAAATGCATGACGACCAATACAAATTGGCGCTGT
>CAZYBT010000002.1:15553-29998 GCA_964645755.1 uncultured Rhizobium sp. | reverse complement strand
TTTGGAACCAAACGTGGAACATTTGAGCAAACGATGGGCTCTCTGAAAACAGTACCGTCGAGAATGTTTCTGATTGTTCCATTTGGACTCTTCCACATTTGCTTCAATCTAAATTCTTCAACGCGAGCTTCATCAGGGGTGATGGTAGCACATTTGATACCTACATTGTATTTTTTGATTGCTTCAGCAGCATCAATTGTCACTTGGTCGTTTGTTTCATCTCTATACTCCATACCTAGGTCGTAGTACTTGATGTCGATGTCTAAGTAAGGAAGAATCAATTTGTCTTTAATGAATCGCCAAATAATGCGGGTCATTTCATCACCATCCAGTTCAACTACTGGATTCTCAACTTTAATTTTGCTCATGATTTATACGGAAAAATGAATTTTTCACAAAGATAATGTTTTCGGGGCATAAAGGGAATTTAATCCGATGAAGATTCCTTTAAACCGTTGAATTTAAGGCTGAATGACAACCTTTTCAATCTTCACTTTTTTGTTTGCCAAATAAATTTCAACAAAATAAATACCAGCAATTTTATTTTTTAACGAGATGCTATACCCAATAGTAGGTTGCAAATTAACTTGCTCGTATACCACTTGTCCAATTGAATTTCGAACTTTTAAATGATAATTATTTGATTGGCTATTTTGGATGGTGATACTCATGTTTCCACTGCTTGGATTCGGGGAAATGGTCACTTTTTCTTGATTTTCATGAGGGACATTTACGCCTGAACTAGGGTTGTAAGTTGTGACACTTTCTGTGATGGTTACATGGCCAGATCCAGGTCCAGTATTTCCAGCAGTTACCACTCCATAGTACGAATTGAACATCACATATGGATAAACGGGTGTTTGATCTTTATCGATGGTTACAAAGTATGCGTATGTGCCATTGGGATAATCTGGTGTAACACAAAAACGTCCATTTCTTTCATCCAAGTCACCAATTCCTGAAACATACTCATAATCTTCCATAAAACAACCTAATGGATAAGTCTGGTCAATATTTGGACCATTTGCACGAGTAACCATAGATTTTAATTTGTAACTAGATGACATGCGTTTTATTTTTCCAGTTCCGTCTGTATTGGTATATGCATAAGCACCATAGATGGGATATCCATCCCAAGCATATCCTATAATCGGTGAATGTTTTGAGGAATCAGCGCTGTTGTAGAGGCATTTTGGACTCACATGATGGTGATATTCTCCATTCTGGGCAGGATGGCCAAGACAATTATCAAAACTTATTCCTTCAAAAAAATAAGCGTTCCTGTTCCAAACCCCTGCGTTATTATAGCTCATTCCATCGGAGGCGTTATAAATACTCACTCCGTTGCTCCATATACCAACATGTCCAAGTCCAATTTTTGTTGCGTTTCCATTGTTTTTTGTTGGTTTTCTAGTGATTTTGAAAACGAAATTCTGATTGGATGCAGTGTTCGGATTCGCTTTCCAAGGTCCAATATCGTAACCAGGAATACAAGAAGCACTCACATAAATATAATCGGTAGAATATTGTAGTTTTTGAATGTTGCTTGGAATTCCATTATATCCGGTTGCTCCGTTGGTGTTGAGAATCCAAGAACTCAGTTCGGGTTGCGCTGTGGCGGTTTGAAATCCTAAAATTACAAAGGTTAATAAGAGATATTTTATCTTTTTCATGGGGGATAATTTATTGTGTAAAAATAAGATATCCCTCCAAAAAAAAGAATCAAGTCACAAAATTTATTGACTGATAGTCAAAAAGTTTATGGGAATTTCGGATATTTATGAAAATCTGGTTTGCGTTTTTCCAAGAAAGCATGTTTCCCTTCTTGAGCTTCTTCTGTGAGGTAATAAAGGAGCGTAGCATCGCCTGCAAGTTCCATCAAACCATGTTGTCCATCGAGTTCTGCATTGAAAGCACGCTTTAACATTCTAATGGCCATAGGACTGCGTTCCATGATGGTTTTGCACCAGTCGATGGTTTCATCTTCTAGTTGTTCTAAAGGAACAACTTTATTGACCAATCCCATTTGTTCGCATTCTTGTGCTGTATATTGTCGGCATAAAAACCAAATTTCACGGGCTTTCTTTTGGCCTACAATTCTAGCCAAATAACTACTTCCAAATCCACCGTCGAAACTTCCAACTTTTGGACCGGTTTGGCCAAATTTTGCATTGTCAGAAGCAATTGTGAGGTCACACACTACGTGCAATACATGTCCTCCCCCAATAGCATAACCATTCACCATGGCAATAACAGGTTTAGGAAGAGATCGGATTTTTTTGTGTAAGTCGAGTACGTTTAAACGCGGAACACCATTGTCGTCTACATAGCCACCTATGCCTTTAACATTTTGGTCGCCACCTGAACAGAATGCTTTGTCGCCAATTCCGGTAAGAATAACAACATTGATATCTTGACGTTCTCTGCAGATATCAAATGCTTTTAACATGTCCATCACGGTTTGAGGTCTGAACGCATTGTAAACTTCTGGTCTGTTGATTGTTACTTTGGCAATGCCTTCGTGCATTTCAAATAAAATATCTGAAAATGTTTCAATGGAGGTCCAAGTTCTTTGATTTGTCATAGGTGTTGCAAAAATACGACAAAAGGATGCCATTTGGCATCCTTTTGTGTGCATATTTCAATGGTTAATCGAACTAATTGATGTTGGTGGAAAGGGTAAATCCCACCGCTAGATTATGGTTTGAAATTCCTTGTCGCTCCGGAGATTTTTTAAACACGTCTGTCAACCCATATTTTGCAAAAATACCAAGGTGTTTGAATTGCAAAATGGCGAAAGGCGAAATGGCGTAATTATTAAGTCCGAAATCGGTAAAAAATTTCTCTTTATCGCCATTTAAAAAACGCACTTTACTGTGACTTCTGACCAAAGCTGATGCCTGAACTCCTAATTTCATGGAAAAGGTAGGATTTCGTCTTTTATTCTGAAATCCTATGGAAACAGGTATACCGAGGTAATTACTGACCAATTTTGATTTATCTGCAATTCTATTTGGATTTGCTTGCGTGTTTTCTACATCCCATCCAAATGATGGGTCGTGTGATAACAATCGAACCTGGTTGTTTTCAAATCTATAGTTTTGGATATCATAGTTCACGCCGATCCAAAATCGGACTTTCCCTCTTATTAGATTTATTCCCCAACTGTGGTCAAAACCTATTTGTAAGGTTTTACCTGCATCAAGTTCGGGCATATCTCTGTTTGGCATAACAGTGAGGCGAACCGGTTTATTTCCCACAACATTCAACAATCCTAAATTGAACCGCGATTGGGTAACAACTTTGTCGATTCGGTTCTGCTTGGCCATTCTGCGGCGCATTTTTAATTTCTCTCTCCGGTTTGCGCTTGGTGGCGGAAATGAACGGAAATCTGGTTCAATAGATGGAATATTGTTGTCGTTTATATCTGCACTGTCAAATTCTGGCCTTCTAGGAACGCTATTGTTCGGTTTATATCGGTAATTTGGTTTTTCCTGTATTTGAATATCTGAAATTTTAATGATTATTTTTTGAGTATCATTGATTTGAATGTTGTTGATACTGACATCCACATTTTTTAAATTTTCAGGGATAGGAGGAATTTGACTTAAATTTTGAGCACTTTGAGACTCCGACCATTGGGTAATTTGGTCAATGTAATTCTTAACAATTTTCTTTTTTTCGGGAGGGAATTCATCTTCTATGATGGTGATTTTCTTGTAAGTTGTTTTCATTTTTGGAGTTGTACCACTTTCAGAGCTTTGCGCTTTTAGCATTGGTTGAATTTCCCAAAATGATAATAAACTGAGTATGTAAATAACAATTTGTTTCATTTGCGTAATTTGTATTATTCTATAATGTTTCTGACCATTGAAGCAGTATTGGTTTGAATTTCTAAATCGAATTTAGGTAACCATTTTTTCTCACTTTTACTGCTGATGAGTTTGATTTTTGGAATTTGACCTTTTTTAAGCATTTGTTTTGCTTCACTCACCCAAATTGAATTGAGCTCCTGTGCTTCAATTTCTTCAGATGATAAAATATCTTGTTGAACCACTTGATATTCTACTTTTACTGATTTATTTGGTGCAGCAAAATTGTCTGTTTGGATTTCCGGGTTTGGCGTATTTAATATGAGCCACTTGAGCATTTTGGTTTTTTTCTCAGAGGACGATAAATATTGATTTGCCACCAACTGATTGAAAAATTCGGTTTCTTCTATTAGCTTGGTAGATGGATTAAAAGCCTTTGATTCAAATTTTTTCAAAGTTTGAATGTTTTTTGAAATCATACGCCGAGTTGTTTTTTGTTGATTTTTTGGTTTTGTATTTCCGTTTTTGACTTCCATTTCAATCGCATCCGAATTTAATTTTTCTTTTTCTGGAAATTTAGAAACAAATGAAATTTGCTTGTTGTGGATTTCAAGATTTTGGTTCTGAGTGTTCATATACCAATACCCGATTCCAATGGTGGCTACAACTGCTGCAGCATATCTGAAAAACGACTGATATTTGAGTCCAACTACTTTTGTTTTGAGAAGTTTATTCTTGTGTGGATATTCAATCTGAATATCATCTAAATATGTTTCTTTTAATGAATGATGGAAGGCTTTTAGAGTTGGATTTTTTGCTATTTTTTGCAATAATTCATTTTGTTGGGATAAATTTAAATTACCCTCCAATAATTCAAATATTTCCCATTGCTCATCTTCTGATATCTCTTTCATAGATAATCCTCCAATTTTCCCAATATTTTTTGTAATGCTTGTCGACCTCGAAATATCGTAATTTTGACTTGACTTTCATTTAACCCTGTTATTTCACCAATTTCACTGTAGCTATATCCCTCATAATCTCTCAACATAATCACTGTTCGTTGAATCTCAGAAATTTCTTCAAACGCAGATTCGAGAATTCTTTTTAATCCTTTGTATTCGTGATATTGAGCAGGACTATCAGTTGTTTTAACAGTTTCCATATCCACTTCTTTTTTTTGTTTTCTGATGATATCGATCATTGAGTTGTAAGCTATTCTGAACAAATACGCTTTATATTTGGTTGGCTCTACTTTGTCTTTGTTTATCCAGAGTTTTTCAAATGCAATTTGCACAATTTCTTGAGCATCCTCAACCACCTTGATATTTTTCAAAGCAAACCGATACAAGGCATCACTCTGAGCATATACAATTTGGTTGTACTCGTCAATGGTCATTTTCTTTGATTAAGACGGATGAATATTAGTTTGGTTACAATAACTTTGAAAAATAATGATGAAGGTAAAAGATAATTGGTTTGAATCGTGGTTCAACACCCAATATTACCATATACTCTACAAACATAGAGATAACGTAGAAGCAAATCTATTTATTGGAAATTTGATTCAAAAATTGGGATTGGAGCCTGGAATGAGGGTTGCCGATATTTGTTGTGGCAAAGGGAGACATAGCATTGAATTATCAAATTATGGCTTGTCTGTTTGGGGGATGGATTTGAGTCAAAATAGCATAAAAGAAGCCCGTTTGCTTGGAAATCAGCACACATCGTTTGATGTTCACGATATTCGTGTACCATTCCCAGAGTCCAACTTTGATGCGGTTTTTAATTTATTTACGAGTTTTGGCTATTTTGAAGATGCCGCAGATGACAAATCGTCGTTGAATAACATTGCAAACGCTTTGAAAGACGGAGGAAGTTTTATTCAAGATTACATCCATGCCGATTTTTTTACCCGAAATTTTCCCATTTCAGAGGTTAAAACTATTGACACTGTTCAGTTTGAAATAGAAAAATATGTTGAAAATGGGTATATTATCAAGCAAATCAATGTATTGGATCAAGATTACTCAGAAACTTTTTATGAAAAAGTAAAAATTTATTCAACAGAGGAATTGACAGAATTGCATACTCAGGCAGGATTTTCGGTGGAGCAGATTTGGGGTAATTATAGTCTCGACGCATTTTCTGCAAAAAATTCTCCCAGAATTATTTTAAATTCCCGCAAATTATGATTCAATATTTTACACAACTCGATCATCAACTTTTTAATTTAGTGAATCAGTCTTGGTCGGCAAATTGGTTAGATCCAATCATGAAATTCCTGAGTTCAAAGTGGATGTTTATTCCAATTTATATTTTTGCAGTATTCAAGATGTTTCATATTTATAAATCGAAATTTTGGATGCCAGTATTGATTTGTTTGATTGCTTTTGGGTTGGCTGATAGCATCAGCAGCAAAGTGTTTAAGCCCGTTTTCAAAAGAACCCGCCCTGCACATTATACAGAACTATCTCCTCGGTTACCCGATGGAATGCCAGGAAGTAAGTATGGCTTTGTGAGTTCTCATGCAGCAAATACATTTGCTGTATACCCTCTGTTGGCTTTGATGATTTTTTCGGTATATGATCAATCAAAGAAAAGATTGGTTCCAAACAGGAAGTGGCAATTTTTTGCGTTTTTCATCTCTGGACTTGTGGCTTATTCGAGAGTTTACAATGGTGTACATTGGCCTGCCGACGTTTTTTTTGGTGCCATATTGGGATTGTTGATTGGTAAGTTGTGTCTTTTTATTTGGAATAATTGGGCCGTTACAAAGGCTATTGAATCGTGATTTTAAATTAACTTCGCATGATGAATTTTGAATATATATTGGTGAATGAGCAAGTGGCGCCCTATGTAGCCCTTATTCAGTTGAATAGACCGAAAGAACTAAATGCCCTGAATTTGCAGTTAATGGGCGAAATAAAAGAGGCATTGTTGCAATTAGATGAGAATGATTCGGTTCGAGCAATTGTAATTACGGGAAATGAGAGAGCCTTCGCAGCTGGTGCCGATATTAAACAAATGGCGGGTCGATCTGCAATAGATATGCTCAAGATTGATCAGTTTAGCACTTGGGACAGTATTCGTAAAACTAAAAAGCCTATCATTGCTGCGGTGAGCGGTTTTGCGCTCGGTGGTGGTTGCGAGCTGTGTATGTTATGCGATATGATTGTAGCCAGTGAAACTGCACAATTCGGACAGCCGGAAATAAATATTGGTGTTATGCCAGGAGCTGGTGGAACGCAGCGATTAACAAGAGCAGTCGGTAAGGCAAGAGCGATGGAAATGGTGCTTACGGGTAATTTTATTTCAGCAGATGAAGCTCGAGAAGCTGGCTTAATAAATAAGGTAGTGCCAGTGCAGTTATATTTGGATGAAGCCATTAAATTAGGACAAAAAATTGCTGAAAAATCCCCAATTGCAGTTCAAATGGCCAAAGAAAGTGTTTTAAAAGCCTTTGATACAGGATTGCAAGAAGGTTTATTTTTTGAAAGGAAAAATTTTTATATGTTGTTTGCAACAGAAGATCAAAAAGAGGGGATGGCGGCATTTGTTGAAAAACGTAAGCCAGAATTTAAAAACAAATAAAGATAACCAATTGATAAAACAAAAAGAGAGGCCAATGGCCTCTCTTTTTGTGTAAGTAGAGTGAAATTTATTTTGTATTATTTAACGTCAGCCCATACAGTGTTCACATAGAACATTTCTGTTGGAGAAATAATTTTCCATACAATCACGGCTACGCCTGTGTTTGATTTGTTTAATTTCCACCAACCGAAATCAAAGCCAGATGCACTTTGAGTAGCTGTGTTGATTTGGGTTACCAATTTGTCAGGAGTTGCAACATAATCAAAAGTAGCAGTTTTGTCTACAATTGCACCCTTCGCAGGGTTGTCCATGATTGCAGTTTCGCTGAAAGCAATTTGGTTACCATTGCTGCTCTTGTGGGCAGATGCACGCACAATGTTTTTGTGAGTTGCAAATGTTCCAGAAGCACCAGCTTGGTAGCAACCAACTTCTTTTTCAACAATCACTACAGAGGTGTAGTATTTAGCACCTGCTTCAGGGTTGAAAGCTTGCATTTTGTAGTTAACAGTGATTTTGTTACCGCTCAAAGATGCATTTGCACCAACACCAATCTCTGGTTTAGTTTTGTTGTAATCATCTGCAAAAGCAGTCATAGTAGCTGCAGTTGTACCAGTGTTACCCAAGAAAGAGTTGCTCATGTAAAAATGAGGGATGTATCCGTTTGGTTTGGTTTGTGCATACAAAGCTTGTACGAAGTTTGCAATGAACAAAGTGTCATTTTTTACAAAAGTAGGAACCAAATAAGATGATCCTGAAGAATGTAAATCAATGCAAACAAGGCTATTTACGTCTCTTGTAGATAATGCGCCTTTATATTCAGGGCTGCCATAAGCTCCACAAGGTCCACACCATGTAGCAGTGTTGTAAATCAACAATGAGCGTTGAGTTTCAGTTACCGTTAAAGCCGCTGTACCGCCTCCTGCAGGAGTGTCGGATCCGCAACTTTGCATCATTCCCACAACACTTGCAGAAAGTAACGCCATTAAAAATAATTTTTTCATGTTGTTTGTTATTAAATAAATTTTTACGAATTAATGCGTTTTTCGTCTCAAAAACAACTTATTTCAATAAAAAAATGCGCAATTCAATCTTTTTTACCACAACTATATAAATTTTGTTTTTACCCTATACCTTTGCAAGCACATGTCTGGACAAATTGCACGTCAAAGCTTTTGGGCCTCTATTGTAAATTATTCAGGTAGTTTGGTTGGATTATTCACCACTTTTTATCTGTTTCCACTGGTTTTTACAAAGTCTGAAAACGGGATTATCGGTCTTTTTATCGAAATAGGTGCTCTTCTTGCAGGAGTGGCCCAACTTGGTACTGGATATTCTATTTGGAAATTTTTTCCTCGTTTTAAAAATACAAACGGTCACAATGGAGTTGGATTTTGGCTGTTGATGATTCCTTTCACGGGTTTCCTAATCATAGCAATTGCTCTATTGTTTTTTCAGCCCCAAGTCATGAGTTATTTTGGAAAGAATTCAGCAGAGTTTCAACCTTTCTATTATTGGATCATTCCGTTTGTCTTTTTCTTTGTTTTTAATAATGTATTTGAAGTGTTCTCAGCTTCTATAGGGAATATCATCTTCGCATCATTTTTGAGAGAAAATGTAGTTCGATTGTTTTTGGGACTAACTGGCTATCTTTACTATCTTCACCTGTATCATTTCAGTGTAGTCATTTATTTTATACCCTTAATTTACGGAATCACGGCTGGTTTGAATTTGTTGTATATTTTGAAAAATACCCACATCTCGTTTAAACCAGATTTTGAATTTGTGAAAAGTCAGCCAAATCTTAAATCAGAATTTGGACAATATACAGGTTATTTGTTTTTGACCTCATTGGCTAATCTTTTGGTTCAAAGAATTGATATTGTTATGATTAGTGCAATGAGTACATTTGACAATGCCGGTGTGTACAGAATAGCTCTGATGATGTCTGTTTTAATTGAGATCCCAACCCGCAGTATTTTGCAAATTTCAAATCCTAAATTAGCCGAAGCCATTCATCAAAAAAACAATTTAGAAGTGGAAAGATTGTACAAGAAAACAAGTTTGAATCAATTTATTTTAGGTTGTTTGGCACTACTTTGCATTTGGATTAACATTGACTTGTTTTTTGAATTAATGCCAAATGGATCAAAATATATCGATGCCAAGTTTGCGGTTCTTTTTTTGGGTATTGGTAAACTTTTTACGCTCCTCCAAGGAAATTCTTCAGCCATGTTAACTTTCTCTAAAAGGTATTATTTGAGTTTGATAGTGAATTTTACGGCGGTATTTCTTGGAATTTATCTCAATCAAATTGCAATTCCCAAATGGGGTATAGAAGGTGCCGCTATTGCCACTGCAACTACTTGGCTTGTTTCAGGTATTGTTATTGCCATTCTCATTTGGTCTATTTATAAAATGAACCCCATGACTTGGAAAATTGTTTTTGCGACACTTGTATTCGGACTATTTTTCATACTCAACTATTATTTACAGAACATCTGGAATATGAACCATATTGTTTTTGGGGGACTGAAAACTGCGATGATTATGAGTCTCGCAATTTGGAGTATTTACCGATTCAATTTGAGTGAAGATGTAAAAAGTATGATTCAGAAACTTTTGCGATTTTCGCAAAAATAAATCTATTACACGTTATAAATATCGTGTTTGTATTGACGTAAGTTATCAGGATTTTTGAACCATTCGATGGTTGTTGCCAATCCATCTTCAATTTTTGTTTGTGGAAACCAATTGGTGTGCTCAACCAATTTTTGTTTTGAGCCCAACAGCCTGAATACTTCGCTATTCTTAGGTCTTAATCTGTCGCTTTCTTGCACAATTTTTGCATTTGGATTCATTTGCTGAATTAGATGCTGCGCCAAATCGCCCACTGAAATTTCATTTTCCGTAGCAATGTTAATTTCATGCCCAATTAGTGATTCTGTTTCTGCAATTTTAATGAAACCTTCAGCTGTGTCTTTCACAAAAACCAAATCTCTGGTTGGAGTGGTGTCGCCAAGTTTAATTTCCTCAACGCCGTTTGCCAATTGAGAGATAATTGTAGGGATAACGGCTCTTGCAGATTGTCTAGGTCCGTAAGTATTGAATGGTCTTACCAAGGTGATTGGTGTTTCGAAACTTCTGAAAAAACTGTCGGCAATTGCATCAGCTCCAATTTTTGAAGCAGAGTAAGGAGATTGTCCTTGTTTCGGATGGATTTCTGTAATGGGAACAAATTGTGCTGTTCCATATACTTCTGAAGTAGAGGTAACAAGAACACGTTCAATATTCAAACGTTTGGCAGCTTGAACAATGTTCAGTGTGCCTTTTACGTTTGTATCGATATAGCTATCAGGGGAATGGTAGCTGTAAGGAATTGCAATTAATGCTGCAAGGTGGAAAACAACTTCACAGCCTTCCATGGCAGTGTAAACGCCGTTTGGGTCCCTCACATCCCCCGAAAAAATTTCAATTTCATTTAAAATTTGTTTCGGTAATGTATCGAGCCACCCCCATGAATTAAAGGAATTGTAATAAACAAATGCTTTTACTTTTGCACCTCTGGCAACCAAAGCTTCTGTTAGATGACTGCCAATAAAGCCATCGGCACCGGTAATGAGTACTTTTTTTCCTTGAATGTTCATGTTACAGTTTGCAAAAGTAATTAATTGATGTCAATTTCTTTTCTTGGATATGCATCAATGAAACTGCCTTTGGTTGAGTTATATATGATCACATCTCTATGTTTAGCGTATTTTTGAAGCCTGTGATGGGCATAAAAAGCTTTGTGTAAACTCAAGAAAAATTCATGCATTTTTACCGATGTTCCATTGGCATGTTTCTGCGGAGTCACCTTTTTTGATACCTTGTAGAAATGGTCATCTACATGTTGAAGCTCATTGTTTTCGTCGACAATCATGTTCAAATGGAAATTATTATCGACACCGATTAAAAATATTTCTTTGAAATTTGCATTGATAGCCTGAAAAATACAGGCATTGATTACATTTTGGCTTTGAGGACTTCCTAGTTTTTTGCGATAAATAAAATTTTCAAATCCCTCATAACCTGCGACTACCGTATAATTATAAAATTGAATTTTAATTCCTCGCGCTATTGCTGTTTTTACAATAAATGTATGTTGATAAATTTGAGGTACAAAAATGATGATATCCCAATTTGCCGCGAAGATTGCGTTCCATGCTTGATTGATGAGTTCCTGAATTTGTAGGAAATCTGGTTGATGTAAAAGTCTGGGCAGATTTTTTGCATCATTAAAAGTCTCTTTTGAAAAATCTAAAAATGCGTGGTCTGAAACAAGATAATATTTGGGTTTTACCAAGTTGAAATACTCGGTTGATGCGAACATATTGACACACATTTTGGGACAGCTAGACTGATGGAATTTTGGATTTTTTAAAAAATCTTGAGCGCTTGGTCCGTTGCCAATGATCACAAGTTCATTGTCCGCAATTTCATGTTGATGAAGATTGAATTTACTTCTAATCAGAATTTTAGCGAGGGAAATGAATGTTTGCAACAATTTCATGGTTTTGAATTTAAATATTCCTCGGCTTTTTTCCAGTCCGACAATGTATCTAAGTCAATGCTGTATGCTTCTGGCATAACATATTTTACAACTTTTTCCATTTCATGAAGTTGTTGCTTTTTTAAAGATGAAACGGAAATGACGTAAATTGAACCATTGACTAAATAGGTTGTTGGGCAATCTTGGCGTCTGGTAAAATTACTTTTGATGCTTCTATGGATAAATCCATTGGTTTCATTGTAAAGATTGTAATATGGATTGAAAGACGTTTCATTGACACTCACCACCATATCACAGTTGGTCTTGGTAAACAATGCAATGGCTTCGGTTAAAAATTGTGCTTCACGAAATGGAGAGGTAGGTTGAAGCAGTAAAATTGCATCAAAATGCTGATTTTGGTTTTCATAATAATCGATAGCATGTAACAAAACATCGTACGACGGAGTTGTATCCAATGAAAGAGATTCTGGTCTTGTGAATGGAATTTTAAGGCCCATTTTTTCCGCAATTTGAATCACATCCTCAGAATTAGTTGTGACACAAATGGTATCGATTTCGGTGCAATTTTGAGCAACTTCTATGGAATAAGAAATCAGGGGCTTGTTATTCAGCAACTTCCAGTTCTTTCCTGGGATTCCCTTAGAATCTCTTCTCGCCGGTATGATGCACAATATCTTCATCAAAAGAAATTTAAATTAGGAAAATCTTCATTTGATTTTTTGTAGTCGTCTATTGATCCAATATCGCTCCAATATCCATGAATTGGAAAACTAGAAACTGGTAATTTGTGCTGAATCAAATCTTCAACAAAATCGGTTGCATTGTAGAATTCATTTTTGGGAATTCTTTCGATTAAATCTGCGTTGAAGAGATAAAATCCGGCGTTTGCAAAGTATGTATATGTAGGTTTTTCCGAAATAGAAGTAATCTGATAATTTTGTCCCTCTAAAACCGCATAAGGAAGTGTGATTTTGTGAGGGATAGATGCAATACTCAGTTGACATTCATGTTGTAGGAATTTACAATACATGTCTTCAAAATCAATATTGCTGAGCAAATCGGCATTGAAAAGCAGTATTTGCTGGTGTTTAATGTTTTCAATTAATGATAGTGCTCCAATTGTTCCAAGAGGTTGATTCTCTTCAATATAAGAAATTTTGCAGCCCCATTTTTCTCCATTTCCGAAATAATCCAAAATCTGCTCTTTTAAATAATTCACACAAATGATAATTTCTCGAATTCCAAACTGCGCCAATCGTTTGATATTGATTTCTAAAATGGGGAAATCCCCGATTTTGAGCATTGGTTTAGGTGTATTTTGAGTGAGTGGTCTCAATCGATTTCCAAATCCACCTGCCATGATAACAGCCGTTAAGGGAAGGAAACTTTTTAATTCATTAAAGTTAAGTATCTCAATAAGTTCATGATTTTTGTCGAGCAAGGGTAAAATGTAAATTTGTTTTTCTCTCCAAAGTATGAGTTGTTCAATTGAAATATTGCCGAGTTGTAAAAATTTAAAATCTTTAAATGCAAATTTTTCGCATTTTTCGCTGAAATCAATCCCATTTAACAAACCTCTTCGAATATCGCCATCTGTAATTGTACCAATCACTTGATTATTTTGATTGATTACAAAAACTGTTTTTAAATGATTAGGCAAGTTGAGTTTTTCAAGCGCCTCCGAAATTGGCGCATCAAACAATATTGTATGGGATTTAATATCAATCATTTGTGTATTGTGATTTCAAGATGGTTTCTGTTACAACCTGGCTAATCTTTTGAGATGTATTTCCGTTGCCATAAATTTGAATGGCTCCGAAATTCATTTTTTTATTGTAATTCGTTCTTATAGCTTGAATAATTTCATCCTTTTCAATGGCGGTGTTGATGATATTTTCAGTTATAATTCTTCCTGTTTGCCTTTCGCCAAGATTAATTACTGTTTTAGGGAAGTATGATGCTTCAACAAATCCACTAGAGGTATTTCCCACCATCATGCAACAATGTTTCATTGCCGATAAATAACCAATCGTTCCGAGATTTTCAGTTGTATAAATGTGCTGATTCGTTTTCTCTAGGAGCAAAAATTTGTCTCTGATTGCCAAACTTCCAGTGTCGCTATTCGGCATTGTAATTAACACTTGGAAATCTTTCAATTCGCCAAATGCGGCAGCAATCTGTTGTGCATAGTAGGCATTTCTCTCAAAATGAATGGTCTCTGGGTGAAATGTGCAAAGTATGGTTGGTATTTGGAAGTTAACTCCAGTTCTTTTTTCCAATTCATAGATCTCTAACAATTTTAACCTGTTCAAATTGTCTATACTCAGATGTCCCAAGTTAAATACATTGTCAGTTGTTTCTGTGAGTGTAGATACGCGATTTTTATATTGTTCACACGCCGCGACAACACCTATTACTCCAAGCTTGGTGGATTTCTTGGCGTTGTTTTGCAGCAGGTTGTTGACGCCGGAGGCGCCAAGGCCCATGAGG
>CAZYBT010000002.1:0-15543 GCA_964645755.1 uncultured Rhizobium sp. | reverse complement strand
ATTTCGACATCATTGTAATTCCATGTCGCAAACAGTCATCAATAGCACCTTCCGTTTTTTCTCCGCCGTACAAATGGGCCAAGTTAATTTGAAAAGGCACGGCGGCTGAAACGGCTGCAAACATTTCATACCGATCACCCAAACAAAATACCAAATCAAAGTCATGGTCTTTCCAGAAGCCTGCAAACTGAACACTTGTTTGTGCCATCGCCATGGAAATGTCATAAGCACTATCATTGCTTGCAAAACAATTTTCAATTCTATGTTTTACTTCAAAACCATCGGCTAAAATTTGATCGATTGTATAACCATGGTTTTTAGACAAATGTGTGCCAAATGCAATGATTTCAACAGAAGTTTGGGGCAACTTTAGCAATTCCAATATCAAAGGATAATAGATACTGTAGTCCGCTCTCGAGCTCGTTAATATGCCAATTTTGGTTGCCATTCAAATGCAAATCTATTTAATTATCGATAAATTCAGTCTTAAAATATGAAAATGCTGCTTGATGGTCAATAAAATTTGGAACTTTATCGCTGTCAGAACCAATTAATAGGCATGGTGCCCCCGCTTTGTGACCATATTCTAGGTCATTTGAAAATCGATCTCCTACAAATAATGTGTTTTTGATGTCAAACCCTGAAATTTCTAGGTATTTTTCAAAAGTGGATGCAGCAGGTTTGTCTTTGCCCAAACTCCTTGAAGGATAAAAAATGATTTCAGATTTATCCAAATTCAAACATTTCCATTTATTGTTTTGAGCGTCTATGATACCATTTGTAAGAATGCCAATTGCGATATTATTTGCTTTGCAACATTCCATCCATTCTTTTATGCCGGGGTATGGGTTTAATGTTGTATTCATTGATATGTAAAGTTGAAAAAGTAATTCCTGACGATGGTCAGAATATTCGTTGCATTCATTCAAGATAAAGCTAAAAATATTTGATTTGTTAAATCGGAAATGGTCGAAATTTTCGAATAAAAAATTAAATTTTTGAAGTTCTATTTTTTCTATGTTACAAAATTCATTAAGAATTTGAAAAAAGTAATCCGATTCAGGATAAATGGTGTTGTCTAAATCAAATAAAATTGAGTTGATTTTCATCAGATGTGTTCCCATTCAATCTGGGTTTGTTTTGGAATGTTCATTTTGGCAGGCTTGCCAATGAATTCATCAATTCGCATCGGAGAAATACCGGATTCTGGACGCAATATCACAAGGTTTTCCATGCTGAATATTTCTCCCGCTTTAATATCCCTCGAAGAAAAAATACTTCTTCTTGCGATGAATTTATTTTTAGATTCGCTCGGAGATGGAGATTTTACACCATTTCCCAAGGCCTTTTCAATATTTCTAATTGAGTCAACCATCGCTTTGAACTCAGTTGGGTCAAGAGAAGCTTGTTGATCCGGGCCGGGCAATGTTTTATCGGTGGTGAAGTGTTTTTCGATGATGGTGGCCCCAAGTGCAACAGCAGCAACAGAGATTTCAATTCCTGGAGTATGGTCGCTGTAGCCATATTTCAAACCAAGTTTTTTACCCATTTCAACCATCGCCAAAAGATTGACATCAGAAACTGGGGTTGGGTATTCTGTGTTGCATTGTAAAACAGTGATTTGCTCTTTTGTTTGTCCTGCTGCAAGTAATGCAGTTACTGCTGCTTCTACTTCATCCATTGTTGCCATTCCCGTGCTGATGTATACTTCTTTCGCTCTTGATGCAATTGCCCTGAGATAAGGTAAATTTGTGATTTCACCAGACGGGATTTTATAAATTGTTTCCCCCATACTGGTTAAATAATCCAAACTTTTTAGGTCAAAAGCAGTAGATAAAAACATTTTGCCTCTTTTTTCAACTTCCTGTTTTAGCAAAGGAAAAATATCGTGTTTGAAATGAAATTTACGCGACATTTCAAGCTGACTTTCATCCGCATTTCCAGTGGTTACTTTTTGATATTCCGCCTTTGGAGCAGAGGTGGTTTGAACCAATTCGGGTATTGCTGTTTGGAATTTAATTGCATCCACTCCGCAGTTGGCTGCTGCTTCAATCATCTCAACTGCTAAGTTAAAATCGGCATTGTGGTTTACACCAATTTCTGCAATGATAAAGGTCTTTTTCATTTGGTATAATTTTCGAAAAAATGCTCTCTGAAACTTCTCACCATCAACACATTGGGAGAAAACTTGAATTCAGGAATGGGATGTTTTAAATAATCACACAACACAATATCAAACCATGGCACACCTGCACCCCATGTAGTGAGCATCGCTCCGCCAAAACGAGGATTTACTTCCATGGTACAGATGTTTTTAGTTTGGTTGTCTTCTATAAATTGAATGGTGATTGCACCTTTAATTAAGCTATTTTGGGCAAGTTTTTTACAAGCTTCTTCTATCTTTTGATGGATCACAGAAATACTTCTTACCGCTTCTCCACCCAGTGTTTCAAGTCGTTTTCTTGGAGCAAAAAATGAAAAATCAGAATTCATGGCAATGTACCCATCCACTGAGTATTCTTGTCCCTCAATAAAATTTTGAATCTCATAATTCTGAGAAAATTTAGAAGCGAGAAATTCGTCCAATTCTTCTTGGCTTTCTTTGAAAAAAATTAAACCTTTACTTGCTGAACCTCTGTCAGGTTTTGCGATTGCCGGAATTTTGCCATCAAAACCAGCCACTGGTAAACCGCTTTCTATGAAAAATTGATTCGACGCAATTTTGCTAAAAAAAGTCTGACAAATTTTTGCATCAGACGCGGGAGTGAATACAAATTCGCTAAGTTGCGCAAGTAAATCTACCGCATGATCGTGGTAAGGAATGGCAATTTCAATCTTGTTTTTTTGAATCACTTCCTTCAGGTCATTCAGAATGTTGGGATCTGCAAATTTCAATCCTTGAATCACCGTGGAAATTTTTTCTATGGGCAATCCATATCCCATTTCGTAAGCAAAAATATTCACCGAACGACCAAATTTCTTGCCCGATTCTATAAATGCTTCTGCCGCAGAATAGCGTTTTCCGCCACCAATAAACAAGATATTTAATGGTTTCATATTCTTGCAAAATAAGGACTGCTTGGAATATTCACAAGTCTTGATTGGATGTTTATTGAAACATCACAATCTGACATAACACAGTTGTTTTCAAACATCGGTAACGTAAATAACAGCTCCCAACCAGGTCTACACATAGTTTTTTGCGCATTTGCCAATTTTAGAAATGCATCGCGTTCTAATTTATTGGGAAATAGCACCGAACATAGCCAATAATTGCTGTGTTGGTCGTTTGGTTCGGTTAAAAATTGTATTTCTGGGAATTTTGCAAAGAGTGACAGATATTGGCTCGCCAAATTGCGCTTTTGCTCGATGAAATTATCGATTTGTTCTAATTGTGCACACAATAAAGCGGCGTTGATGTTCGGCATTCGGTAATTATAACCAATTTCGTCATGAAAGAATTCCCATGCATGTGGCACTTTCGCCTGGGTGGTAAGGTGTTTCGCTTTTTTTGCTAAGTCTTCATCTTGACAAAGTATCACACCTCCACCTCCCGAAGTGATGGTTTTGTTGCCATTGAAGCTAATGGTTCCGAATTTGCCAAAATTTCCACTGTGAATTCCTTTGTAAAACGACCCTAAACTCTCAGCTGCATCTTCCACTAAATCAATGTGGTATTCGGTGCAAATGGAATTTAATTTATCAATTTCTGCACAAAATCCAAAGGTGTGCATCGGAACGCAAGCTTTGATTTTTTTACCAGTTGCTTTGTGTACACAGGTTTTATTTTCTATGGTACATTCTGTTTCAAGAAAGGTTTTTAATTTCTTGGGGGACAAAGCCAGGGTGTTCTCATCTATATCGACAAACACGGGGATAGCGCCACAATAAGAGATAGCATTTACTGTGGCAATAAATGAAAAGGGTTGAGTAATGACCAAATCACCTTGTTCTACGTTGCATAATTTTAGGGCAATGTGTAAGGCTGATGTTCCATTTGAGCAAGCGATGGCGAATTTGGAACCTGTATAATCGCAGAGATCTTTTTCGGCTCTATCAACAAAAGGTCCTACACTAGATACAAATGTAGAATCGATGCATTCATTCAGGTATTTTTTTTCGTTACCAATGAAATTAGGTGCATGCAACGGAATGAATTCATTTTCTTTTGCTTCAAAAATTCTTCGAATAGAATCTATAATGTTTTGATATTCAGTTAGATGTTGGCTCATTCTGTGATTCTCTTTTGGTTAAGTTTTTACGAAATTGAAAAACTATATGCCACAAAATTAGCAGAATATTGTCATTTACGTAAACACTCCTTTACTTTGCACCAATTATTTTATGTTAAATTTAATTTTATTTGGCCCTCCGGGAGCTGGAAAAGGTACTCAAAGTGAGAAAATTCTTGTGAAGTATGGTTTAAAACATATTTCAACTGGTGATTTGTTGAGAGCAGAGAGAGCTGCCGGAACAGATCTTGGGAATCAAGCAAATGAGTATATTTCAAAGGGAGAGTTAGTTCCTGATGCCGTGGTGATTGGAATGGTTAAGAATTACATGTCCGACAACGCCGAGTCAAACGGATTTATTTTCGACGGATTTCCGAGAACAATTGCCCAAGCTGAAGCACTAGATGCGATGCTCGTAGAATTTCAAACCGAAATTTCAATTGTTTTAGGACTGGAAGTTGAAGAAGATGAATTGGTTAAGCGATTGCTTTTAAGAGGCCAAACAAGTGGAAGAGCCGACGATCAAAGCGAAGAAACTATCCGAAATCGTTTCCAAGAATACTTGAATAAAACACTGCCTATTCAGAATTATTACTCAGCAAAAAATAAATATGTTGGAGTGATGGGTATAGGTGATATTGACGAAATTTTCGGTCAATTGTGCGCACATTTAGATAAATTCTAAACGTTTATTCATTGCAATTGTGGCCATTGATTGGGTTTTTTTAGATTTAGATAATACCCTGTGGGATTTTGATGGCAATGCGGAAGAAGCGTTAAAGGTATTGTATGAACGTCACAATTTGGAGTTTCATACGAACTTCAAAGTGGATCAATTTATTTCACTCTACAAAGACGTAAATCACGCGTATTGGTCAAAATATGAAAAAGGAGAGGTCGATAAAGAAACCCTTCGCACCAAAAGATTTACGGATACTTTTGATTTGATGGGATTGCCACATGCTCTGCAACCTGATAATGTTTGGCAGGAGTATTTAGATATTTGTCCTTTAATGACCAAGTTAATGCCGAATGCATTGGAATGTTTGGAGATTTTATCCTCAAAATTTAAAATAGGCATATTAACCAATGGATTTGAAGAAACTCAAACCATAAAATTAAGGGAATCTGGAATTGGAAAATATGTGAATTTCATGCAATCGAGCGAGGCCGTGGGTGTGGCAAAGCCATCTTTGGATTTCTTTCAACTGGCATTTACAAATGTTAGATGTTTGCCGGAGTCGTGTGTTTACATTGGCGACAATTTTAAAACAGATGTAATCGGTGGAATTTCTTCTGGTATGAAAACATATTGGTACCAGTATGGTGGAATTTCAGTCATCAATGATCCTGATATTTTCGATGAGTATGGCGAAAATTACGGCGGAAAAGTATCAGATTTGCGTCATTGGGCTTCAAGTTTGTGTGAATGTGAGAACATTTGATTATTTTTGTGGGAATGACAAACGTGGTTAAAAGAATTTTATTTGGCGCAATCATTTTGTGCTCAGTGAGCGTTGCTAAATCTCAATCATTTTCATTCGATGGTGGAGCAAACCAATCTTTCTATCCTAAGGCAACAGGTTACATGGATTGCGCAATTCATGTGAAGAATGAAGGAATGGAAGATGTGGTGTTGAAATACAAAAAAGTATCGGTAGATTTCCCCGCTAAATGGGATTTTTCCTTTTGTGACAATGTAAACTGCATTACTTTTTTTGCTGATTCAGGCACATTTGCTGCCATTGCTCCGGGGAATAATGAGTCTTCCATGAAGGTTACTGTTTATCCGAATGGTTTTGCAGATACAGCGGTGGTGAAATATGCATTTTGGGACGTGAAAAATCCTTCCAAAATTGATACTCTAACATTCAATATTTTTGTTCGTTGGGGAGTGGGAGTGCAAGAATTGGCTCAAAACACATCTATCTATCCAAATCCATCAACAGGTTCTTTTTCTACCTCATCAAACTCTGATATTCTCTCAGCTGTTTTGTTCGACGGAACAGGAAAAAATGTACAAGTGAAATCTGAAATTACAGGCAAAAATGCTGTGATCAATTCAACTGAGCTTGTAAATGGCGTCTATTTTTTACACGTGAAAACGGCATTCGGTGAAAACGTAAGCCGCGTGATGATTCAAAAGTAATTTACATATGCTAGACATTCCTTGGTACGCAATTGCCATTTCCGTTGTTGTATCTTTCGGATTGTCGTGGTTTGTATATAAAAATGATTTTAAAAAGGGCAATCTTTGGAAGATTGCTCTTTTTTTGCGTTTTACAGGATTTCTATTTTTGGTTTTATTGTTGTTTTCTCCTGTAATTTCATACCAAAAATCAACCGTATTAAAACCGAAATTACTCATTTATAGGGATGCAAGCTTATCATGCGACTCCCTTTCTGAATTGTCAACGAATCTATTGATTGCTGCGCTTGAGAAAAATATAGCGTCGAAAGTTGAATTAAAACGATTCAAATTTGCCAATGATTTGATTCCTGAGAATGCCAATTCAGAACCTATTTTTAGTAGATATACCCGTATTGATGAAATTGTGAATCACTTGCAACAATTTGCTAAAGATGAATCGGTTGTGAGTGCAGTTTTGCTATCTGATGGAATTTATAATAAAGGAAAGTTGCCAGGTATGCTTCAAGGTTCTTCGTCAATTCCATTGCAAGTGATTGGCCTTGGCGATACAACGATATATCCTGATTTGAAAATCCAATCATTGATCGGAAATGAAATGGTTTTCAAGCAGAATAAATTTGTAATCGAAGCTTCATTGCAGTCTTTGCAAGCAAAAAATATTCCAGTTTCCATTTCTATAAAAGAAAATGGACGAACCATTTTGTCTGAAACGTGGAGGTCAAGCCTCGACAAGGATTTTATAAAAAGATTGTTTGAAATCTCCCCAAGTCAATTGGGCTGGGTGAGGTATACTGTAACATTGTCGGGACTTTCAAATGAGCGCAACTTAATTAATAATGAAAAAAATATTTGGGTTCAGGTTGTTGATCAAAAAAAGAAGGTTCATTTGGTTTATGGTCGGCCACATCCCGATTTAAAGGCTATTAAGCTGGCTTTAGAATCAAAGATTCAAAATGAGATTGTTGTTTATTCAGGGCAGAATGGAATAAAACTTGGCGGTGATATTTACATATTTCATGGTTTTCCAACCAATAAAAAGGAAGTGGAGGGAATCAAAAATTTAACTCAACAGAAAATACCTCATTGGGTGTTTGTTGACAATAATGTTTCATTGTCACTGCTTGATAATACTTTAAATCAACAGCAAAATTTAAACTTTGGGCAATTCCAAGAAGTAACGACCGAAATTTCGAATCAATTTGGAGCATTTGTGTTGGATGGAGATCAAAAGATATGGAAGCAATTTGGTCCAGTATTTTCTCCCTTGATGAAGTTAAATTTGCCGCCCATTTTTCAGATACAACTTTCGCAAAAATGGAATGGAATCAATACAAATTTTCCATTGATGGGCTTGGTTGAAAATGAACAAACCCGAAGTGCTTGGTTCTTTGGAAATGGTATCTGGCGTTGGAGAATGAATGAACAAAGAGTGAATGCTTCATCTCCTGTATTTGATGATTGGATGAGTAAAAATGTTCTGTGGCTTGCTGCTGCAGGACAAAAACAGAAAGAATTAAAAATTTCAATTCAAGATCGTGAGTTGAATGTTGGTGAATCTTATCCTTTGATGGTGAGTCACTTCGACAAAACTGGTTCTCTTACATTGAATGGCAATGTCAAGTTGTTTGTGATTGATTCAAGCAATAAGAAGAAGGAGATTTCTTTGGTGAAATCTTTAAATTTTTATAAGTCCCAGTTTATTGCGTCAAATAGAGGTCAATTTAAACTGAGAGCTGAGTTGGAAGGTAATTCAGAAATCTTTGATGAAGTAGTGGTGAATGGCAATAAGTCGATGTTGGAATCCTCTGATTTGACTTCTAATTTTGAGGGACTCCGGGCGTTATCTCAAAAGTTTACAGGCAAGTTTTATCTGAACAATCAAATGGCAGATTTGGTCAAACAGCTTGAATCATATTCATTGAATTCAGAGCGCATAATCATGCAAAATTTGAATCTTTCTGCCGTGCAAATTTTTTGGGTACTATTAATGATTAGTCTTTTGTTTTCAATTGAGTGGTTTTTAAGAAAATGGTTGGGAAAAATATGAACAATACAAGGGTAGTTGTTGGTTTAAGCGGTGGAGTTGATAGTTCAGTTGCTGCTTATTTACTCAAACAAGCGGGTTATGATGTAGTTGGATTATTCATGAGAAATTGGAACGATGCATCGGTAACTTTGGAAGATGAATGTCCGTGGATCGATGACAGTAGGGATGCAATGATGGTGGCTGAACAATTGGGTATTCCTTTTCAAGTGATTGATTTGAGTACTGAGTACAAGCAAAGAATTGTAGATTATATGTTTGCCGAATATCAGGCTGGTAGAACACCTAATCCAGATGTTTTGTGCAATCGAGAGATAAAATTTGATATTTTTTTAGACAATGCTTTAAAACTTGGTGCTGATTATGTAGCTACTGGTCATTACGTTCAGAAATCTGAAGTAATGGTAGATGATGTATTAGAATATCAATTGATTGCAGGTTTAGATTCGAACAAAGATCAAAGTTATTTCTTGTGTCAATTAAATCAATTTCAACTTTCAAAAGCCCTCTTTCCTATTGGGGGTTTGCTAAAGCCCGAAGTGAGAAAAATTGCGGAAGAACAAAATTTGGCAACTGCCACAAAAAAGGATTCTCAAGGATTGTGTTTCATCGGTAAGGTAAGTTTGCCTGAATTTTTACAACAACAACTCAAGACTAAAATAGGAGATGTGATTGAAATTGATCAAAATCTAGAAAAACTTAAGGAACATTTGGTTCAAATTTCTGATTTTAGTGATTTTTCCCTCAAACGCCTCTCCAAGATGAGATTCGATAGAAGAGATGGAATAAAAATTGGGGAACATCAAGGGGCGCACTTTTATACCATTGGGCAGAGAAAAGGATTAAATATTGGTGGCAAGCCAAAGCCATTGTTTGTGATTCAAACGGATGTTGAAGAAAATATTATTTTCGTCGGACAAGGTGAAGATCATCCTGGTTTATTAAGCGCTGGGTTGATTATTGGTAAAAAAGATGCTCATTGGGTGAGACCTTCCTTGAAAGAGTTGGTATTGAACGCTGCTGAACTAAAATGCAGGATTCGGTATCGGCAGGAATTGTTTGGCTGCAAATTGATTGAATCGGAAAGTGGTGATATTCAATTGTTTTTTGAGGGACATAAAAAGTCTGTGACATCGGGTCAGTTTGCTGCTGTTTATTTAAACGAAGAATTGGTATTTAGCGGGGTGATCTCATAGAGTTATAGTATTTTATCATCAGGGTCATGTGAAAGTCATTTTGACTCAATTAAATAAGAAATGGGCAACGATTCTCAAGTGTGAATTGTCATACTAATGTTATATTATTTTGTTAACAAAATAATATGCTGAATTGATTGTTTTAAGACTATGTCTTAAACGACACAAAAACGACTAAAATGACTAAACTAAATAAATTTTTAATCCTCATGCTTTTGTGGTGTGGGGTTTCTTCAAAACTCGAAGCGCAAATTTCCTCAACGGGTAAAACATTTTACATGAGTTTCATGGAAATGGAAACCAGAAATGGTGGATACCCAGATACGCTGTTGATATTTGTGACTTCACCGATCAATACTACTTTGGTTTTAGATAATCCGAGATTAACCGGATCATCGGTGAGTTATAACATTTCAGCAAACAAGGTAAATAGAATTTCGGTAGACGTAAATTTTTATTATCCTGTAGGTTCTGAATTTGGTGCAACAGATTTAAACAGTAAACGTGGATTGCGCATTGTGGCAAAAGATCCGGTGAATGTATACTGCATGAACTTAGAACTGAATCGTTCAGACGGAACGTTCATTTTGCCCTATGAGAGTATTCCAACTGCGCCAGAGTTTTATATTGTTTCTTTTCCGCCAAACGCTCCAACAGGAACTTTCCCGAATACCACATCTTCATATGGAGAAAGTGAATTTGTGATCATTGCGATGGATAACAATGTCACTGTAGAAATTACACCTTCTGTTCCAACAAAAGGAGGAAAGGCTGCAGGTACAGCTTATACCGTGAGTTTACAAAAAGGACAGGTATATCAGGTGCAATCTGTTAAAGCAACCGGAACAAATAATACCGATCCTGCTGCTACTTCGTGGGGGACAACTGGGGCAAAGAACGGTGATTTGACAGGAACTCGTGTGAGAGTTATCAATGGTTGCGGTAAAATAAACGTATTTTCAGGAAATAGGTCTGCTCACGTAACAAAGGGTAACTGCGGTGGGGGTGTAAATGGTAGAGACCACTTGTATACACAAGTTTTGCCAACTGCAGCTTTGGGTAAAGATTACGTTTTAATGCCATTTAGTGGTCAAACTGGCGGTTATGCTTATAAGGTGATTGCAGCACAAGACAATACAAAAGTTTACAAAAACGGCACATTAGTAACGACAATCGCTACCAAAGGTCAATGGATTTATGATCATATTACAACTGCAACTCCGGTTTGCGTAACAACTGACAAACCAGCTTATGTTGCTCAATACATGAAGAATGGTGTTTGTAGTGGTTTAACCGGGAATAACGGAGATCCAGCTGTTTTTATTTCCCCTGATGTAAATCAACGTTTGATCAAAACCATAGTTGGAACAGCAACCACTTCCAATATGAATAAACATTGGGTCAACATATTGATTGACCAAACTGCCAAAAATGCAGTTTTTGTCAATGGTACAAAACTTGCTTCCTCCGCGTTTACAAATGTAACAACATGTAACAACAAATATGCTTATGCACAAGTTTCAGTTGCCAACCCAAGTTCAAATATTATTGAGTGCGATAGTGGTATGATTGTGGTGGCATATGGTGTTGGTCCATATGAAAGTTATTCATATTCAGCGGGTGCTTTGTTTGAAAACATAGAATATGATTTCTCGATTACTCGAAATGGTAAATGTCCTTCAGAACCCGTTACATTAAAATCAACGAGTTCTAAAACTGTTAAAGCCATTAAATGGGAGTTTGGAGATGGATCTGCACCAGAATGGGGGAGTCAGGTAACACATAAATTTTCTAAAATTGGGACTTATTATGTTGTGATGAAGTCAGTGGTTGCAAATTCATGCGGAATTGATGATACAATTGTGAGAAGTAAAATATTAACTGTATCTCCAGGTCCATACCTCAATTTGCCTGATACCATGTCACAATGCGCGAACTCATTGAACGTTAAAATTCAGGCACCTACATCGGTGAAGTTTACATATTTATGGAATGATGGGTCTAAATTGAGCTCACTCACTGTAACTACTGATAAAAAGGTTTGGGTGAAGGTAACAGATACATCAACTAACTGTGTTGCTCAAGATACAACCTATGTGAGACGGGCCGATAAAATAGTTGCAGCCATTAGTTACGACACGCTAAATCGTTGTTATCAACAGAATTATTTCTCTTTATCCGATGCTACTAAGTATAATAACGATGGACTGAAAAATGTAAGTTGGAGGTTATCTGATAATTATCTCAATAAAATCATTACTTCTACTGAAAAAAGATTCATGTATCATTTTGATACACTGTCTACCAATAATTTGAGGTATATCGTAGAATCTAAGAAAGGATGTAAAGATACCCTCGACACTACACTTGTAGTGTATCCTTTTCCAATTGCGAAAATCAATCTGCCTTCACCTTATGCTTGTCAAAAAAGAGTCACAACCCTTGTTGATTCCAGTTATTCTGCTCAAGGTATAGGGAAATCTTTTTGGAATTATGGAGATGGTACATTGGATACTGTATTCAATAGAATTGGAAACCATACCTATAAAAATTACGATACATTTGGAATAAGACTCATTACAGAATCGATTTACTTGTGCCGAGACACTGCTGATTCAGTTTATGTAGTACATTCTCTAGCAAAGACCGTTATTGGTTCTAAAATTGTCAATTTATGTTTCAAACAAAATGAATTTGAATTTGATGATAATTCAACTATCCCATATGGTAATTTTGCAGATCAATGGATTGTAAATGGTAACGTTATAAACAATCAGGGATCTTTGAAAAAAATCACATATTCTGATACGGGTTACAAGAAAATCATTCTCATCACATCAACAAATTATGGATGTAACGATACTGCCACGGCATTTGTATATGTTGCACCTGAGCCAAAAGCAAAATTTGAAGTAACAGATTCAAATTTCTGTTTCAAAACACATTATTTTGATTTTAAAGACATGAGTGTGGCTCCTAATGGAAATTCTTTGACTTCACGTAGTGATTGGATTTTTAGTGATGGTACCAATGCTTATGCCAAAATAGTGCCATCTAAAACATTCAGCCAGGCAGGCACTTATTGGGCTAGGGTTATTGCTAAAACAACATATGGATGTGCTGATTCGTTCCAAAGAAATTTTACAATCAAAGCAAATCCAGATGCAAAGATTAGTCCGGAGGGCTCAACGCAATGCTTAGGAAACAATAAATTCCATTTTGTAATGAAAAATCCTTGGGTTTCTGCAGAGAAATTAACGCATACATGGGATCTTGGCGACGGAAGTACAAGTACATTAGACTCTGTTGACCACTCATATTCCACTGTGAAGTCATACATGGTATTTCATAAGGTGGTTTCGGCGTCTGGTTGTAGTGACACATTTAGTACGTTTGCCAAAGTTGTAAATAGTCCAACGCCTGCTTTCACTATGAATAAAGATACTGCTTGTTTTTATTCTCAGTTGTTTAATTTTACGGACAAAACTGTTTTTGGCTCAACGTACAGTGTAAAATGGGATTTTAGTGACGGCGTAACAGCAACTACTTCTACATACTCAGGAAAAACGTTTGCCACCGCGGGTACAAAAAATATCAAATTAGTCATTACAACTGGTGATGGTTGTTCAGATTCTATCATTAAACCAATCAAAGTATTCCCTGTTCCAGTTGCCGATTTCAGGGTAAATACGCCGGTGCAATGTTTGCAAAACAATCGCTTTGTATTTACGAATATTTCAAATGAAAATGGCGCTAATGCCGTTACATATAATTGGAATATTTCAAAGCCCGTGAAAAATGTTACGGGTTCTACATTGGTAGATCAAATATTTGTAGATACTGGGGCTAAAACAATCACGCTTACTCTCAAGAGTGCAGAAAACTGTGTAAGTGCTCATGCTGAGAAGATTTATGTTGCTGAAACTCCAATTGTGAGTTTTTCAGGAAATAATGCATGTCAAGGGGTTCCAATTGACTTTAAATCGAGTTTAATCTTGAACGTAGGTATTCCAACCTATGCTTGGGATTTCGGAGATGGTATGGTGAGTGCTCAAACCGATCCAAAACATACTTATTTGGGAGCGGGTAATTTCAATGTGAAATTAACCGTAACATCGAATCTTGGTTGCATTGGTAAGGCAACTGACCTGCCTTTACAAATATTTAATAAACCAGTTGCAAGCTATACGAGTGAATATTTATTGTCACGTGGATTGGAAACCGATTGGAAATTTGTTTACACAGGAACTGGTGCAGATCATTACGAATGGTACTTTGAAGACGGTCAAACTGATTTTCAAATGGGACCATTGTTTAAAACGTTCTCAAAAACTGGTGATTTTAAGACAAAGTTGATTGTTTATACGAACCAAGGGTGTTACGATAGTGCTATGCAAAGTATATTCTTAAAACCAGAATTGTTATATCATCTTCCAACTGCATTCTCTCCCAATAATGATGGGTTAAACGATGTTTGGCCAGGTTCAAATGTGCCTTCTTTTGGCTTGAGGAAGTATAGATTAACTGTGATTGATCGATGGGGTAATATCATGTTCACTTCAAACGATCCAACAATTGGTTGGGACGGAAAAGATAAAGACGGACACGACGCTTTAGAGGGAGTTTACGCGTTTGAAATCAACTTCCGCTATATCGATGATAAACTCTATGTTCATCGAGGTACATTAACAGTATTGAAATAAAAATAGGATAACAACAAAAAGGGGGCTTTAGCCCCCTTTTTGTTGTGAATTCAGAATTTATGTTCAGTAATAATTATTTGCATTAGAATGCAATATTGGTTTTACCAGAAGGAATGGGTTGTTCTTGAATAGGTTTTTGAATATTTGTTTCGTTTGACGACTTTATTTGTTTCCCTGGTTCAATAATTTTTATTTGCGACTGTTTAGACATAAAAAATATGGAATGTATTAAAAAAGGGGGCCTACGCCCCCCGTTTTTAATTTTTATCCTAAATAGGTTTTTAAAATTTTACTCTTGCTCGATTTACGTAATCTACGCAATGCTTTTTCTTTGATTTGACGTACACGCTCTCTGGTTAATCCAACCTTTTCTGAAATATCTTCTAGGGTATGTGCTGCATTCCCATCTAATCCAAAGTAATATTTCAATACATCTCTTTCTTTTTCAGTTAGGGTTGAAATAACGCGGTTGATTTCATTTTGTAATGATTCATTTAACAATGGCATATCGGGATTTGGTTCGTCGTTGTTATCAAGTACTCCCAATAATGTATTGTCTTCACCCTCTGCCAATGGAGCATCAATGCTCAAATGTCGACCACTTGAACGCAAAGCGTTTTCAACTTCAGACAATGGAATATCTAGAGATTCTGCAATTTCTTGAGGAGTTGGTTCTCTCTCTAGCTCTTGTTCTAGTCGTGATGCAGCTTGCGTAATTCTTCCTAAACTACCAACTTTATTTAATGGAAGTCGTACAATACGGCTTTGATCTGCCAAAGCTTGAAGAATGCTCTGACGAATCCACCAAACCGCATATGAAATGAATTTAAAACCTCTTGTTTCATCAAATCTTTTTGCTGCTTTAATGAGTCCCATATTCCCTTCGTTGATCAAATCTCCGAGGGTTAATCCTTGGTTTTGATATTGCTTAGAAACGGAAACCACAAATCTCAAATTGGCATTTACCAATTTTTCTAACGCTGCTTGGTCGCCTTCTCTAATTCTTTGTGCCAATTGAACTTCCTCTTGGGCGTCAATCATTGGTACTTTAGAAATCTCGTTAAGGTACTTGTCGAGCGATTTGTTTTCGCGGTTTGTGAATTGTTTCGATATTTTTAGTTGCCTCATGAATGAATATGTAAATGTTACTTAAAAGTGTATATTTTTAGCCTTGCAAAATTACTAAATTAATTTAATCCAAACAAAGGATGAATCA
>CAZYBT010000001.1:0-90541 GCA_964645755.1 uncultured Rhizobium sp. | reverse complement strand
AAGATAAAACTATCTTTGACATATGTGCTTTTCATACGCAATCAATTTTTCACCATCGGCATTAAAAAGCAAATTTGGCATCGATCAGGTTCCATTACCACAGCAAGGATTTTTCTTTAACGGATTCGATCATCCCCAAATGCCCATACTTTTTCTCCCTCAAAATGAACATGCCTTTTGCGTTGATTCTTCTCAATGGGGACTAATACCATCATGGGTTCAAGCGCAATCAAGAGCAAAAGAATTGCAAAATAACTCATTGAATGCAAGATCGGAAACAGCATTTGAAAAGCCCATGTTTCGTGAATCTTGGGAAAAAAATCCGTGTGTAATACCCGCATCCGGATTTTTTGAATGGCAGCATGTGGGAAATCAAAAAATTCCACATTATGTTTATCCTTCAAATGGTTCAATGATGTACATGGCTGGAATTTACAATTCTTGGCTCAACTCAAATACACAAACCTTAGAATCAACGTTTAGCATCCTCACAACTCATGCAAATCCATTAATGGAAGAAATTCACAATACAAAGAAAAGAATGCCCGTTATCTTAACTGAAGAAGAAGCGCTTATTTGGTTGCGAAGTTCAGCGATAGAGCGACAAAAAATGTGTAAACCTTGCAATAACAATGAAATAAAATCGCACATTGTTTCACAAAAGTTAAATTCATCACAGAACAATCGAAATCAGGCTTGGGCAATAGAACCCGCGTTTTTTGCAAATCAAACTCGATTATTCTGACTTGACATTCAGTTCAATTCATGAAAAATACGCTACCTTTGCAGATATTTTATGCGTATATCATTCGCCATTTTATTGGGTTTGTCATTGGTAGCTTGTCAAAATAACCAAGCTCAAAATTCAAACAAAACCGCTGATTCTGCTCAATCATTGAGTCTGAAATCGAAAGCTATAATGCCTTCAGCATCGCCTGAAACCTTGAGTAAATTCAATCGATTCTGCGATTTACTTTCCGGTGATACAACCAAAATCACAACTGATCTTAAAAATTCTAAGATTTGGCTAAAATACGCTCGAGGAACCAATATGAAATGGAATTCCTTGCACAACAGAATTAGCAAACCTATTTCAAACTGGGTAACACAATCTAAGTTAGAAATTGCCGATGAACCTAAAACCTTAATTTATCCATTTGCAGGTGGAGATTTCTATTACTCTCACATGTTTTTCCCAAAACAAGATACTGTGATTATGGTTGGATTGGAACCGGCCGGTTACTTATTTGACATTGATACGGCCAATCCTGTAAAATTAGAAAGGTATTTGACCAATCTTGAACAAGCTTTATACTTTCCTCACAAACTCGGTTTCTTTAGAACATTGAGCATGGAAGTAGATTTTACCAAAGGTTATTTGAATGGAACCATTCATACATGCCTTTATTACATGGCAAAGTTTGGTTATCAAATAGAATATATCAAAGCTTTTGATATTGATGCTAACGGCAAAACAATCAATGAAGTAGAATTGGGTGCGCGCAATCATAAAAAAATGGCCATTCGGATTGGTTTTAAATCCAAAGATGGTTCTGGATCTACCAAAGAGCTCATTTACATTTCTGGTGATTTGAGCGACAAGGGATTATCTACTGGATCAAAAAGTGCTGGCATCTATCATTATTTGAACAGCCGAAAACAAATTGTATCTTTTTTCAAGGCTGCAAGTTATTTGATGCACAATAGTTATTTCTCTAAAATTAGGGGCATCATGACCAAAAATAGTAAACGAATCCTACAAGACGATAGCGGAGTTCCCTATGCTATCTTGAAATCTACCGGATTTGAAGTTACCCTGTTGGGTCAATATACCCGAACCATTCAACTTTTTTATTCAAGGGTTCAGAGAGATATGAAAGTAGAATATGCGCTCAAAAAACCTGCTAAATTGCCGTTCAACATTGGCTACAATGCGGAATTTAATGAGTGCAACTTACAATCTGCAGTAAAAAAGTAAAATGGCCGATTTTCTCTCAATAACCATCTTTCCAAATTCTTCAGATGAAGAAATTAAGGAAATCGTAGTTGCTTTAATTAGCGAATTTCCTTTTAACTACTTCAATACTGAGGGCACAGAGATTGTTGCTCACGCTAAAGTTGAAGATTTCACGGAAGAACAAAAAAAGGAGGTTGAAGAAATTATTCTTCCATTTTGCACTCAATTTAATTGGGAAACTCAAGAAAAACAAAATTGGAATGAACTATGGGAAAAGAACTTTTTTGAGCCCCTTCAAATTGAAAATGTGCACATTCGTGCCCCTTTTCATCCTGCAGTAAATGAAGGAATTGTGATCACAATCGAACCAAGAATGAGTTTTGGAACTGGACATCATTCTACCACTCGATTGATGATTCAAGAAATGCTAAAATTAGAAGCAAAGATTCAACATTCGAAAGTACTCGATATGGGGGCCGGTACCGGAATCTTAGGAATTGTTGCCGAAAAAATTGGAGCAGCCGATGTAGTAGGCATTGAAATCGATGATTGGGTGGTTGATAATGCCAATGATAATTTAGTTGTTAACCATTGTGAGAAAACTGTGATGCTTTTGGGCACTGCACACACTTTGGTGAACTATCCGAATCAACATTTCGATGTCATTTTAGCCAATATCCACAGAGAAATTATTTTGGCCGACCTAGATGCTTATTTGAAAGTTCTTGATCATCAAGGATTTATTTTAATTAGCGGTTTGCAATTATCGGATTTAGACATGGTAAATGACATTTGCTTGTCTAAAAATCTGACTTCTATTTCAAGAAATACACACCAAGAATGGGGTGTTTTGGTTTACCAAAAAAACTAAACGAATATTTTAGGAGATAAAGCAATGTCTGATGTCATAAAATTATTGTCTGATGCTGTTGCGAATCAAATTGCTGCCGGTGAGGTTGTTCAGCGTCCTGCCAATGCAGTGAAAGAATTGATTGAAAACAGCATTGATGCTGGAGCAACTCAAATAAAATTGCTCATCAAAGATGGAGGTAGCACTCTCATGCAAGTGATTGACAACGGTAAAGGCATGAGTGAAACCGATGCCCGCATGTGCTGGGAAAGGCATGCCACCTCTAAAATCAGAAAGGCTGAAGATCTCTTTTCCCTCCATACATACGGTTTTAGGGGTGAAGCTCTGGCTTCGATTGCGGCAGTTGCCCAAGTTGAAATGAAAACCAAACGAGAAGTAGATGAAGTTGCTACCTATATCAGAATTGAAGGAAGTGAAGTCATAGAGCAACGACTCGAAGCAGCAGCCAACGGTACCACTATTGCCATCAAAAACCTATTCTTCAATATTCCCGTTAGAAGAAATTTTCTCAAATCTATTTCCGTTGAAACTAAACATATTTTTGAAGAATTTCAACGTCAGGCGATGGCCAATCCTCAGATCCATTTCATCCTTTTTAACAATAATAGTGAAATATTTAATTGGACACCAAAGCCCATTCTCGAAAGATTAGCTGATGTACTTGGTAAAAAAGACAACAAAGAATTTCTTGAAATTCAAGAAGTTACAGACATCGTTGAAATTAATGGATTCGTAGGTTCCCCTGCTATATCTAAAAAAACCCGTGGTGATCAGTATTTTTTTGTCAATGATCGCTTTATCAAAAGCCCCTATTTCCACCATGCCGTTATGGCCGCTTATGAAGGACTTATTGAATCCGATAGTTTTCCTACCTATACTCTATTTTTGAATGTTGCACCAGAAAAAGTGGATGTGAACATACATCCAACCAAAACAGAAGTCAAATTTGAAGATGAAAAACATATTTACAACCTCATAAAAGCAACGGCAAGGAAAGCTTTAGGTACTTTTGTTGTGCAGCCAGATTCCGAAATTTTAGGACTTGAAAACATCAATCAGTGGCTCAGCCAAACTCCTCAAGTGCCAGGAGCATACACCAATTGGTCTAAAATTGAACAACCTTCAACAGAAAAGCAAGATTCCCGCTATAATCCTTTCAACCAAGATCGGAAACCCTACGATAGAAACGCAAATCAAGACTGGCAAAAAATTCTAGGATCGGTTGAACCACAATTCAATCCACAGAATTTTGAACCGGAAATACAACCAACACAACAACATCAAATCATTGATAAACAATCAAATGATCTTGCAATTTTAGGATCTTTCAATTTGGCCGATCGTTATGTGGTTGCAAATATCGAAGGAAATTTGTATATTGTAGATAAACGTTTGGCACAACAACAAACATTATTTCACCAATTTCACAATCAATTGGAAAATATGAAAGGGGCAACACAACAGCTCCTTTTTCCACGTAATGTCGAATTAAGTCCTTCACATTTAGCCGTTGCTTTGGAAATTTTAGACGAACTCAAGCATTTGGGATTTGATTTAGGACATTTCGGTGGGAATTCAATTTTAATCAATGGACTCCCCGCGCAAATTTCATCTTGCGATGAACAAAAACTCGTTGAGCAAATCATTGAAGATTATCTCAATACCCAAGGTGATGTAAAACTCTCAAAGCACCAGAGCTTAGCTGCAAGTATGTCGCGACAAAGCATTAAATTCACCCAAAATACCATTTCGAACGAAGAAGTAAAGTTTTTAATCAAAGAATTATTTGCATTAAACAATCCTCAGTTTACATTTGATGGAAAATTGGTTTTCGTGAAGCTTACCGCAGAAACAATATTCGACCTTTTCAAGAAAAACAGAAATTTATGATTCAGCTCCAAAATTTACCCACAGGTTTAAAAAACATCCTCATTGTAATGGGTTTGGGTGCTATGGCCCAGTATGCTTTACCCAATATTGGAATCGATCCATCTACCTGGTACTTGTATTATCCCGATAGCGCTAATTTTAGAATTTGGCAATTGGTGACCCATATTTTTTGTCATGGGGGACTTGGACACATACTATTTAATGCGTTTGCACTTTTTTCATTCGGAATGGTGGTAGAGTATAGATTAGGAACTAAAAAGTTTTTACAATTGTTTTTTTTGAGTGGGTTGGGTGCTGTTCTGCTCCATTTTTCATATATGGGTTTAATGATTTACAATGAAACTGGTTATTTATTTCCCGGGAGAGCATTAAACTTAAATATTCCATATCCCGCAATGCTCGGAGCTAGCGGAGCATTGTATGGCGTAATGACAGCCTTTGGGGTGCTGTATCCAAACGAAACAATGATTTTTTTGTTTATTCCTTATCCAATCAAAGCAAAATATTTGATTCCCATAATCGTTGGTTTAGATGTAGTGCTTGGATTCCTAGATATGGCATCTGATAATATCGCTCATTTTGCACATATTGGGGGCGCATTATTTGGTTTTATTATCATTAAAATATGGCAAAAAAATTGGAAATAGATCATGTTTAATAAACCTGTTACATTTACAAATAAACCTTTCAGTCCCTCGAATTCGTTGGTTGTAAATCTGATTTGGACCAATGTGCTTGTTTATTTTTTCTTCTTAATTATTGGATTTTTCCCTGTTGGAGAGGCCATTTTCAATGTCTTTTCATTCAATCCACAATCACCTTTCCTTTTATCATTTTATAACTACGTCACATACATGTTCTTGCATGCCGGATTCATGCATTTGCTCGGAAACATGCTTTGGCTCTACTTCATTGGAACCATTCTCGAAGATTTAATTGGCTCTAAACACATACTTCGCTTGTTTTTCTTTGGAGGGATCTCTGGAGCAATTTTGTATAAAATTGCTGCAACAATTTTAAATTTAGAAATGCCATTGGTTGGAGCTTCTGGAGGAATAGCTGCAATTTTAATTGCAACTGCCATATTTACACCTCACTACAGAGTTTTCCTACTCGGAATTGTTGAAATTGAATTGCGCTGGATTGTTTACCTCAAAATATTTTTTGATATTATGGGAATCCTATTTTACTCAAATTTCGGGGGAAATGTGGCGCATGTAGGTGGTTACCTATTGGGCTTGGCTTATGTAACTGAAATTAAAGGTCTTTGGAACTTCCCTAAAATGAATTTTTCATCTAAAAAATCCAAACCCAAAAGAAGTGCAAAAGTCAATATCAACCAGGGGCATAAGGTTTCACAAGACGAAATTGATGCTATCCTAGATAAAATTAGCGCGAGTGGTTACGATAGTTTGAGTTCAATAGAAAAAGAAAAATTATTTACTGCAAGCAAAAAGTAAATGATCAAAACACTGGTCAAAATATTCAATTTTATTGTCTTTCCGGTAACCATTGTTATTGGATTGCTTCTAATGTTTTCAGGTCAAGTTGCATCTTTTTCTCCCCAAATCAACAGTTTTTTACCATTAATTGGACTTGCATTTCCAATATTGTTCTTATTCAATTTCTGCTTTCTCGTTTACTGGTTAATACAGTTAAAATGGAAAAGTTTAATTCCGGCGGCCTTTTTTCTATTTAATTTAGGACAAATGAGTCTGTATTTCCAATGGAACTCAAAACCAGATTTTCAATCCCGCCCACAAGATTTGTGTAAAGTTGTCACCTACAATGCCAATTTATTTGGAATTTTCACGATTGGTTGGCAACAAGATTCTGTTTTACAAATGATTCGAACCGAGAATGCTGACATTATTTGCCTTCAAGAAGTATACGCACGAAATGAAACCATGATGTCACTCATTCAAAGAATGAAAAAACATTGCAATTATCCTTATGGTGTGGTTTATAAATTGAACGAAAATCGCCCTTATGGTATGATGATATTATCGAAACACAGAATCGAAAAATGGAACCGCATTTCATTTGGAGAAAATACTGGCAATATGGCAATGTGGGTTGATATAAAAATGCCATCGTCAGAAATGAATTCTGAAAAAACCATACGCGTTTATAATGTTCATTTACAATCATTTAGATTCAATAAGTCAGATTACAAAACCATTGAAAAGGTGAACTCAAACAAGGAAATCGACAAAGAGAAAACTGACGGTTTAATCACGCGTATGAAGCTCGCTTACGAAAAAAGAGCCGAGCAAACAGACATACTCACCAACGTGTTAAAAGAATGTAAAATCCCTAAAATTGTAGTGGGTGACTTCAACGACGTGCCAGTGAGTTACACTTATCGAAAAGTTTGCGACAATTTAGGAGATGCTTTTGTAAAATGTGGTAGAGGGTTGGAAAGGACATATAAAGGACCTTTTCCAAGTTTCAGAATTGATTATATTTTGTATTCAGATCCCATGTCATGTGTTAAATACAACAGCAGATCCAATGTACCAAGTGATCATAAATTGGTTTCTGCAACCTTTAAAATCGATCAACTCTTCTATTAACGATTCCCCTGAGCTTGAGAAGCAGCACGTTGCATGTCTACAATAAATCTTTGAGCTGCATAAAATTTTGGTGCGATTTGTAGCGAGGCCTTAATTGATTCTGCTGAACCCATCATATCTCTTCGACTGTTTTGGAGTAAAGCATTCAAATAAAGAAAGGCTGCTTTTGCTGGAACCTCTTCAATCACCTGTGCTTGCAAATGTTCCATCTTCACTTTTTTGGTGAGATTATCCGGAGCATTCAATACTTCCTGTATCATTTTATCAACCACATCAAGCCTTCCTCTCGCAGTTTCGATGAACGCCATATCCCAGTAGTAAGAATAATTTTTAGTTGATTTCCAAAGAGATTCAAACATTTCATACGATAAAGTATCTTTTCCCTGCTCAAGTAATAACTTTCCTTTGATGTCCTTCAAAAATTCACTTTGATCATTCACCGATAATCCCTTATCTACATAAAACATTGCTACCGAAGGATTTCTAACTGTTGCTGGATTGGCAGCATAGTAATAATGAAAGAACGCCAAACTATCATACGCCCATTTTGAAATAGTTGAATCATTGGCCACCCACTGCAGTAAAATTTGACTGCTTGCAACGTGATCTCCAGACTTTTGCGCCAAGTCGTATGCTTTTTTATATGAGTTTTGACTGTTGTTTTGCGAGCAAGATGTAACTGTTACAATTAACAAAAGAATGTAGAAATAATTTTTCATGATGCAATAATAATTCAATTTTATCCTTCTACAACCCTCCTAAGATTAAATTCATCTTTAAGCACATGATATGCCATTTCAGCATAGTACGCGAGTGCATCAATTGTAGGCGCTAAACTCTGTGCATGAAAAGCTGTACCTGGAATTCGATAACTCAATACCACCACATTGTCGCGAGAATTGTATGAAAATTTACCCAAATGCAAATTCAAATTTACAATCAATAACTCTTCGAGAAACTCAGAACGCTTAAGGGTTGGTCCGTAACAAAATGGAACAGTAATTTGAAAAACAGTTCTATCTGATTCAAATATAAAATAATTCCAAGGTGTCGACTCTTGATCTTGCCATGCGTCTATGTATATTGGCATTTCATTTTTAAGTAGAATCCACTGCCCTTGTTCATCGGCCATCGATTCTTCTTTTGACAATCCCATTGCAACAATGGCATCTTCAACTGATTTGATAAGTTGATTTAGTTCCACTTTGCAAAGATACGGGCAAGTCGTTACATATTATTTCAATCCAATGAATACTGCTCTTTTTTTGCGGAATTTGCAAATAATTTTTGGGATATATTTTGAAATTGCTATCTTGCAAAACAATACTTAGTGTAAAACTGACACCATGAAACCATTTCAATATTTTGCCATAGCGGGACTAACATGTTTTGCTTTATTTGGTTGTAAATCTACCGATGAAAAATTAAATGCCAATTTAACAGCTCCCGAATGGAGCAAGCAATCGGTTATTTACGAGGTAAACATTCGTCAACATTCAATAGAAGGTACATTCAATGCTGTAACCAAAGACATACCCAGAATCAAAGAACTTGGTGCCGATATATTATGGATGATGCCCATTAATCCAATTGGTGTAAAAAATAGAAAAGGATCGCTTGGGAGTTATTACTCTGTGAAAAACTATGTTACCGTTAACCCTGAATTTGGAACATTAACTGACTTCAAAAACATGGTAAAAACAGCGCATTCATTGGGGCAAAAAGTTATCATTGATTGGGTTGCCAATCACACTGCTTGGGATCATCAATGGATTACTGAACACCCTGAATATTATGAAAAAGACAGCAGTGGGAAAATCATCACACAATACGATTGGTCTGATGTTGCGAAATTGAATTACAAGAATACCGATTTGCGCAAAGAAATGATTGAAGCCATGAAATATTGGGTTACAGAATGTGACATTGATGGATTTAGATGCGATGTTGCATTCTTAGTGCCTGCCGACTTTTGGGCTCAGGCTCGAAAGGAACTCCAAACTATCAAACCAGTATTCATGTTGGCTGAAATGGAAACTCAAAAAGACATCAATCCAAATCCAAAAGAATTTTACACAAACGCATTCAATGCAAATTACAATTGGAGCTTACATGGATTGTCGGCTGAAATTGCACAAGGTAAAAAAACATATAAAGAACTCCAAAAACACATTCAAGAAACCTATAAAGAAACTCCTTCCGACGTCTATAGAATGAGCTTTTTAACCAATCATGATGAAAACTCTTGGAATGGTACTGTAAATGAAAAATATGGCAATAAATGGCAGCTTTTTAGTGTTTTGAATTATACACTTCCTCAATCGTTCCCATTGATTTACAGCGGTGAGGAAGCCAATAATAAAAAACGTTTGCAATTTTTTGAAAAGGATGCAATTCAATGGGGCGATACAAGTTTGTATGGTTGGTACAGAAAAATGAACGCGCTGAAACACTCACAACCTGCGTTGGCCAATGGCTCATATGGTGCGCCTACAACATTTATTCAATTAAATACCTCAGAAGACTTGTCGTCATTGTTGGCTTTTGAAAGAACCTTAGATGGTAAATCAGTTTTGGTTGTTGCGAACTTTTCAGAAGGCACTCAATCATTTAAAAGTATTGGAAATTACACACCTAACGAAAAAAATATTTACGTTTCCAGCAAATACGAAATCAAAGATGGTGAATTTATTCTTCCCTCATTTGGCTTTGTAGTATTCACAACTCAAAATTAATTCAAAAATGAAACCCAATTTGTCGATTTCCCAAATCATAAACATGAGCATTGGCTTCATGGGCATTCAATTTGGATGGGCCTTACAAATGGCCAACATGAGTTCAATCTATGAATATTTGGGTGCAGAACCAGATAAATTGCCATTTCTATGGCTGGCTGCTCCGCTGACCGGACTTTTGGTACAACCTATCATTGGGTATTTGAGCGACAAAACATGGCATCCTATTTTAGGGCGAAGAAGGCCTTACTTTTTAGTAGGTGCTATTTTAAGTTCAATTGCACTAATCCTGATGCCAAATTCACCAAGCCTTTGGATGGCCGCAGGTTTGCTGTGGATTTTAGATTCCTCTATCAATATTTCAATGGAACCTTTTAGGGCATTTGTTGCAGATAAGTTACCTGAAAACCAAAGAACTAAAGGTTTTGCAATGCAAAGTTTATTCATTGGACTTGGAAGTGTAGTGGCGAGTTCGTTACCATGGATTTTAACGCATTGGTTCAATGTGAATAATGTTGCTGCCAACGGTGAAATACCTTATAACGTAAAAATCAGTTTTTATATTGGAGCCGCCGCATTTATTACATTTGTACTCTATACTGTTTTTACCACAAAAGAATATCCACCAACACCAGAAGAAATTGAGGCCCTAAAACACAAAAAAGGCGGAATTGTTGAAGGTGTTAAAGAAATTTCTCAAGCCATTTTTAACATGCCAAAAAGAATGAAGCAACTAGCACTCGTTCAATTTTTAACTTGGCCCGGGTTATTTTTAATGTGGTTCTATTACACACCCGCTGTAGGTAATTTCATTTATGGTGGATCTGCCGATGCTTCCTCTCAAATTGTAGTAAAAGATTGGATTTCAATTGTGGATCAAACCAAATTGATGTACACTCGTGGTACTGAATTCGCTGGCCTTACCTATTCATTCCAAAACATTATCACATTTCTCTTCGCTTTTCTCATTCCTTTCATTGCCGCTAAAATTGGCAATAAATTCACTCACATGATGTGCCTAATTATAGGTGGAATGGGGCTCCTTTCGATTCAATTCATCGACAAAGATAGTGTGCTCGGGCTCTATGGAATTATGGCCGCGGTTGGAATCGCCTGGTCCAGCATTCTTTCAATGCCATATGCAATGCTCAGTGGTTGTTTACCCGAAAATAAAATTGGAGTTTACATGGGAATTTTTAATTTTTTCATTGTTATTCCTGAAATTATTGCTGCCCTTTTCTTTGGAGACTTTATGAAAAATATCCTACACAACAACCAAATTTATGGTGTTATGTGTGGTGGGTGTTTGCTACTCTGCGCTGCTATTCTCACACTGAGAATTGAATCCGCAAAAGTGCAAAAGATTTAACCTTCTCTTTTTGCAAAAACAAAGTAAAAAATAAAACCCAACAACGCTGTACTTAATCCTAGCAAGCTTTCTAGTGGTTTATCAATGATAAAATAATACGCCACACCTGCTGTCATCAACACAAAAAGGATTGGAGATATTGGGTATCCCCATGCTTTGTAACCATCAGGCTTTCCATGTTTTATCCTCAAAACAAAAAGACCAGAAACGGTGAGCAATGTGAACAACGACAATGTAAATGATGTGTAATATATGAGCGATTCAAAATTAAGCGTAAATAAGAATATTAAACTCAATAAACACTGAACCAAAATCGCGTTTCGAGGTGTACCATCGCCACTGACAACACTTATAATGCGCAACTGTTTGATTTCTTGAAACATCGATTTCATCACTCTTGGACCAGTAAAAACCATCGAACTAATTGTAGACACCAATAATAAACTAATAATGGCTCCCATTAGATTTCCTAAAGACTCTCCCAAAAGCGACTTCGCAGCAATCAATCCTACCTCTTTATTACCTACCAGGTTTTCCATCGGCGACGACATCAGAAATACCGCATTTAAAAGCACATACAATAAAATGACCAATGCGGTACCTAATAAAATACTTCTGGAGAGGTTTTTTTGAGGATTTTGAATACTACCGGCAATGTATGCACTCGCATTCCATCCACTGTAAGCAAAAGATACAAAAATCAAACTTATTGCGAATGCCGGAGTAAATGAAAAGTCATTGAAAATTTCTCCCCAAGAGCCCGCCAAAGGCAAAAAAGAAATATCATTGGGTGCAATGATTAATCCTGAAATAACAAACAAAGTAATAATCAATACTTTCGCAAGGGTCGACACTTTTTGAAACAGCAATCCGAGCTTCATACTGTATAAATGGATGAGTGAAATGGCCACCACAACGGTAGCCGCAATATATTTCTCATTGAGTCCCCCCCAGACCCCATTTACATAAGCACCCAATGCAAGTGCTGCACCTGCCACAGGCGCGGCAAAGCCTACTGTAGAACTCACAAATCCCGCCATATAGCCCAAAGATGGGTGGTAAATTTTTGAAAGAAAAAAGAACTCACCGCCATCTTGGGGTAATCGGCTTGCTATCTCAGCATAACAGAACGCCCCAAGCAACGCCAAAAGTCCCCCAACAACCCAAATCATGATGATTGAAAATCCAGAATGAATATCAAATAATTGATAACCAAGGCTTGTAAACACGCCTGTTCCCACCATATTGGCAACCACCATACTCGTTGCTCCCCAAAAATCAATTTTACGATCAGACATAAATGAACCTTCAAAAAAAGGACATTTTTATCATTGTTTTTTCATTCGGTGCAAATAAATAATTCGTTTCATATGGTGATTGGGGCTATTTTTGTAGCATGTTGCATGCTGAAAATCGTTTCTTTACCGTAGATATTCATACCCACATCATCCCAGAAAATTTACCACAATGGAAGGAAAAATTCGGGTATGGAGAATTCATTACATTGGAGCATCACAAACCGTGTTGCGCAAACATGATGATGGATGGAGAGTTTTTCAGAGAAATCGAAAGCAATTGTTGGGATGCAGAAGCGCGCTTAAAAGAGTGTGGACATCACCATGTGGATGTCCAGGTTTTAAGCACCATTCCGGTGATGTTTAGCTATTGGGCAGAGCCAAAACATACACTTGAAATTTCTAAATTTCTGAACGATCACATCGCTGAAATTTGCCATTTATTTCCAAAAAGATTTGTAGGCCTTGGAACCATACCTATGCAGCATACTGAAATGGCTATTAAAGAGTTAAGACGATGTAAAGAGATTGGATTGAAAGGCATTCAAATTGGTTCACATGTAAACGATTGGAATTTGAACGAACCCGCATTATTCCCAATTTTTGAAGCAATGCAAGATCTCGATATGGCGCTTTTTGTTCATCCCTGGTGGTGGAGTGCAAAAACCAAAATGCCCAAATATTGGCTGCCTTGGCTTGTGGGAATGCCTGCAGAAACCTCACTTGCTATATGTAGCATGATTTTCGGAGGGATATTTGAACGATTGCCCAAGTTAAGGGTTGCATTCGCTCATGGCGGAGGTGCTTTCCCCGCTACTATAGGAAGAATTGAACACGGTTGGCAAGCCCGTCCAGATTTGGTTGCTGTAGATAACATCCACAATCCTAAAAAATATTTAGGACAGTTTTGGTTAGATAGTTTGGTACACGACCCTAAAATGCTCCAATTTGTTGTTGATTTAGTGGGTGCCAATAGGGTTACCCTCGGCACTGACTATCCCTTTCCTTTGGGGGAAGACAATCCGGGAGAATTAATTAAAACTTCAGGATTTGATTTAAAAACCCAAGAAATTCTCCTTGGAACCTCAGCATTGGAATGGTTAAATATGGATAAACAGATTTTTATGCCATAACTGCAATTCAACGAAGAATGTGGTGATTCCACCAATTTTAATGCAATTTTTAATCACAATATTTTATATTTGTTACATATGAATAAACTGATCGTCTTTTTTGCATTGATTACACTTGGCAGCGAACAAATCTTCGCCCAAACCATTGAGCCTTTGCACAACTTTTATTCGGCAAAAAAGAATCTTCGTAAATCTCATCAAACTACAGAAAATACAATTCTTTTTCAAGGCAAAGACATGCTCACGAATACCGTTTTTACCTCGGAATACGAACAAATTATTGAAAAGCCCACATCATCTCAACAAATTCGAATCGTTAACAAAAAATACGATGGATATGTTGAAATCATGGGCAATAAACAAGATATAAAAGACAATCCCGAAGCCAATAAACCAATTGTTATTTTTGTTGATAAACACGGTATTATTGATTCAGTAAACGCAAGCGAAGCAATGCTCAATCAATTAAAACAAACCATCACGAGCAGAATCGAAAAAGGCAAACCCAACCCACATTTTTTGAATGTAACTACCTCTAAAAAAGTTGGCGATAGCTGGTCAGACAGTTCATACGTTGAAAATGAACAAAATTCTTATGTGATTCAATACAAATTTGATAGACAAGAAGGAAACCTATTTGTTCTGACATTTCAGGGCGACATCAAAATGCTCAATGATTTTGATCAAAACGGTGTTTCTTTTCAAACGAATGTAATTGGAAATAGTTCTGGCACAATTTATGTTGAACCTATGACAAATTATATTGTAAAATCGGAGGGACAAATGAAGCTCGAGGGCCGCATGATTGTAAATACCGACGAATTTCCAACTGTAATCAAAGGAACCTTTAAAGACGAATTAATTAAAAACTAAATAACGTATGAAACACCTTTTTACCTTCATTATCCTTCTAACAGGAAACATTTTAAACAGTTTTGGACAGCTGAAACCAATGCCAGGCTTTTATCCAGAAGGGGTATTTAAAAGAGAACAAAGAATCAAAACCACCTATACCACAACAGCCTCAACTCCTAAGGAGGTTTATACAAACATGCGTTCTGTTGGTAAGGCATATGTGCTAAAACCGGGGTATAGACAAGATAAATCTGTTACTGAAAATTATCAAAAAGGAAAACAACATATAGAATTTACCTTTACTGAAATATCTGGGATAAAATCGACTGATGGCGTGATTAAAGACCTTGGTAACCCAATTGAAGATTTTACGGTTTATGCCTATAGAGCGAATTATAACAACAATGGTGAGTCTATAGAGTGGGATGGTAAAAAGATTTACATGGATGCCATGGAAAATGGAAATCTACACATCATTGAACCTAGTTTTCAGTGTACTTACTTTTTACACAACGACAAAGCACGCAATGTTGGGGATATTTGGATAGACAGTCAATTCGCTTTTCCGTTAACCCGCAGGTTAACCACTCAATTAACATTTGAAAAAATGGAAAAGAACGAATATGGTGTTGAAGTTTGTAGATTGGGTGTAAAAGGCGACGTAAAAGTAAATGATTATGTGAATGTAATGGGAACCACTAAATTGGTTGATTTAAAAGGAACCATCACTGCATTTATTCAAGTTGATCCGAACAACAACCAAATTCACAGATTCAAAGGAGAGATAAAATTATCTGGTAAAATTGAAAAATCAGAAAATGTATTTGAACCTTACGAAGTGTTAATGAAAGTGAATGAATGGTCAATGAATCCTTCCAACAATCATAAATAATTAAACTTCTTCGAGGTTTAAAGCTCTCTGAATCTCATTCACAGAATATCCCTTAGACAATAAATATCGCTTTACTTTAATTTTCCTCTCAAATTCGGTACCTCCTTTGATGGTAGACATCTTTTTGTTGGCCAATTTTACTATGGTTTGAATATATTTTTCATCTTCAATTTTATCAAGATTTTCTTGAATTAATTTAGGTTGAACCCCAGCCAATTTAAGCCCTTGATTTATTTTTTGTTTCCCCCATTGCTTGATATTGAACTTGCCTTTTAAATAGGCATTTGCAAATCTCTCTTCATTTAAAAAATTTGATCGAATTAAGTCTACCAAAAGTTCATTAGCCTCCTCCTCTGAAAGCCCTAACATCCTACACTTGTCATACACTTGTTTGTGACTTCTTTCTTGATAAGCGCAATATTTTTCAAGCTTTGGCCTTGCCGCTTCTTTTGAATATACTTTTGCTTGCAATTGCTTAAACATATTGATGAATATACGAAAATACAATGGAAAATACAATATTTAAGTTTTGCATTTTATACAAATTGTCAGTCACATATTCAGGAGAAACCCAATTTAACTGACAAAATTTCATTTTTCTGAGAATGGAATGAAGATTGCGTTAGGGATAAACATGAAAACCGGACAAATTTCAGTACAATCAGAAAACATTTTTCCAATCATTAAAAAATTCTTGTACACAGATCAAGAAATCTTTTTACGAGAATTGGTGAGTAATGCGGTTGATGCAACAAAAAAATTGTCAACCCTATCCAGAGTTGGTGAGTTTGAAGACGATATCAACGATTGTAAAGTTACTGTAAGCATAGATGAAAAAAAGAAAACCATAACCATTTCAGACAATGGTATTGGTATGACCGAAGATGAAGTTGAAAAATATATCACACAACTTGCATTTTCTGGGGCCACAGAATTTGTTGAAAAATGGAAAGACAAAGAACCAGACCAAATGATTGGACATTTTGGTTTAGGATTTTATTCTGCTTTTATGGTTTCAAAGAACGTAACCATTGTGACTAAATCTTTTCAAAAAGGTGCGGAAGCTGTTGAATGGAATTGCGATGGCACCACTTCCTATACCATCGATAAAGGAAAACGTAAAAAACGTGGAACAGACGTTATTCTTCACCTAACCGATGAAGATGCTGAAACCTATTTGTCCAATTGGAAAATCAAAGAGCTTCTCAAGAAATATTGTCGCTTCTTACCAATTCCGATTGAATTTGATGGTGAACAAGTGAATAATCCCAATCCGATATGGACAAAGAAGCCATCAGAATTAACTGCTGAAGATTACAAAAAGTTTTATGAAGAACTCTATCCAATGCAGGAAGCACCGTTATTTCATATTCATATAAATACCGATTATCCGTTTAACTTAACTGGGGTTTTGTTTTTCCCAAAAGTCAACCAAGCACTTGACAACAGAAGAGATCGGGTTCAATTGTATAGCAACCAGGTATTTGTAACGGAAGATGTGAAAGACGTTTTACCAGAGTATTTGGTTTTACTACAAGGGGTAATTGACTCTCCCGATATTCCTTTGAATGTAAGTAGAAGTTCACTTCAAAGTGATTCAAATGTGAAAAAAATCACTGCACATATTTCGAAGAAAGTAAGCGACAAACTCCAAGAATTATACAATAACGACCGCGCAGATTATGAAACAAAGTGGGAATATTTGGATTTAATTGCCAAATATGGAATGTTGAGCGACGAAAAGTTCGCGGAGAGAATGAAGGATGTTTGTTTGGTTAAAACAACTGAAGGTAAGCTTCAAACCATTCTAGAATGGATTGAGCATTGTAAAATCAACCAAACAGATAAACATGGTGAAACCGTTGTGCTGTATACAACAGATGTCCATTCCCAACATATGAGTATAAAATCTGCAAAAGACATGGGCTACGAGGTGGTTATTTTAGATGGTCCGCTTGATGTACATTTTGCTGGATTTGCAGAAAGCAAATATGAGAAAGTTAAATTTAGATGCGTTGATGGTGCCCCAATTGACCAACTTATTGAAAAAGACGTAACAATTGAGTCGGTGTTATCTCAGGAGCAGTCTGATTCAATCCAAAATACAGTAAAATCAATTGTTAACGAACTGGCATTTGATGTCAAAATTGAATCCCTTCCCCCATCTCAAGAATTCATTAGTATTCACCGCAGCGAGTGGGAAAGAAGAATGGATGAATATGCTAAAATGGGTCAATCAATGCCTTTTGGTGATTTGGGATTGAAAAAACAATCGTTGGTTATCAATGCTAACAATGAATTAGCATTAAAAGTGCTTAACCAATCTGAAGAAAACCAAAAAGACACCATTCAATTTTGTATTGATCTGGCAATGTTAGAAAAACAACAATTGAAAGGTGAAGCCTTAGAGAGATTCATTAAAAAGGCGAAAAATTTCATCGCTTAAAAAGAACATTAGATAAAAAATGCCTCCCAATGGGAGGCATTTTTTTTGATTGTTAATTGATTAACAAATTGTATTACAGTTAATTTCGATTGTTTTTATCTACATCCTGATCAATTGTAACACCAAACTCTCTCGGATCGGTTGCGAAACGCACAGTTGTCCTTCTATTTTGGCGATGCTGAAATTCATTACATTTTACATACGGAGATCCTTCTACATATTGTATTTCAGATGGTTCGTAATCTAAGTAAATGGTTTTACTCACGTTACCATCATCATCCAATTCAACCAGCATTTTCTTAGTGGTACCTTCTACATAAGGTGTAAAACCTTCAACTTTAGATCCCTCACATTTACAATCATTGATGAGTTGGGTTTCACCATAACCAACGGCTACTACCCTATTTTTATCGAGTTTTGCACGCGTAATCAGATAATCTACAGCACTATCAGCCCTTCGATTAGACAATGATACATTGTAATCATATGGCATTCGGCAATCAGTATGCGAACCAAGTTCCGCCACCAACTGAGGATATTTATTCATAATGCGCGACATAAACGAGTCTAACGTTGCGATGGCATCTGGTCTTATAACCGCCTTATCCAAATCATAGAAAATTGGGAGAACATACGCTACATCCATAGCCTCTTTTATATCAAATTGAGAAATGTCTTTCACGTTTTTATGGAATTCCTCAACATTGTCTTTAATGAAGCCTCTACCCCCTTTACGACCTTTGGCAAACGTATTCGAATTACCTTCATTGGTATTATTTTTATCACGTTCTAAATCAATTTTAATCCCAAATTTGGATGGATCTTTTGTAAATCGAACGGTGGTTCTTCGGTTTTGACGATGTTGAAATTCATTACATTTTACATAAGGATCTCCATCAAAATATACAATTTCAGTTGAATCATAATCCAAATAAATTGTTCTACTCACGTTACCATCATCATCGAGTTCTACCAATTTTTTCTTCGTTCTCCCTTTGATATAAGGGGTATAGTCAACCACTGCTGAAGCTTCACAGTGACAATCATTCATCAATTGGGTTTCTCCATAACCTACAGCCACAATTCTATCTGGGCCAATATTCCAAACCCTTCTCAGATAAGCCACCGCCGAATCCGCACGCCTACGTGCAAGTTTTTCGTTATATTCATACGGCATACGACAATCGGTATGAGAACCTAATTCAGTTACGAGGAAAGGATATTTATTTAAAATTTTGATTGCGAACGAATCTAATATTCGCTGAGCATCAGGACGAATGATTGCTTTATCCAAATCATAGAATACTGGTAATAAAAACACCTCGTCGTATGCGCGCTCAATTGAGAAATTATCGATAGAGTTTGCATCTTTCATTACAATTTCCATGGTTGGTAGTATAGTGTCTGGAGGCGGAGGAGTGGTATCCGGAGCAATATAGGCTTTCTCAATACACAAATCTGAAAATCTCTCAGCAAACCTTAATGTTGTTCTCCTATTTTGCCGGTGTTGCTTCTCATTACAAGGTACAAAAGGATTACCATCAATAACCTTAATTTCTCTTTGATTATAGGGCACATAATAGGATCGAAGTTGTTTGCCACGCGCATCCAACTCAATCTCCATTCTTTGAGTAATGCCTTCAATGTATGGTGTATATCCGGTTATTTCTGATCCTTCGCATTGACAACTGTTGATTAATCTAGCTTCGCCATATCCACGAGCATCAATTCTGTTGGGATCAATTTTATATGTTTTAACCAAATATGCGACAGCACTATCTGCACGTTTTTGGGATAAATTTTTATTGTATTCTGAAGTTTGACGGCAATCTGTATGGGACCCCAATTCTACTACCAATTTAGGATTTGGAATTAATATTTTAGTGGCCAAAGAATCTAAAAACTCAAAGCTCGCCACCTCATTGGTTACTTTATTCTGTTCATAAACTAACGGTAAATCATATATTCCATCAAGAGCGGTGGAAGCAGTTAATTTATCGAACGGTATAGATCCAAGTTCAAAATTATCTTTACAGTCTTTTGTTTTAATCAATGAATCACCGGGTGAGAAAATATGGCAGCTATCTTTGAGTTTTGCAAACCTCGACAGTTTTTTCTTGAATCTCAATGTCACCCTGTCATTTTGTAATTCTTGATAATTATCGCATTTCACATACAATTTTCCATTAATCACTGAAATTTCAGATTTATTATAATTTAAATAAATTCTCCCTTTGTAATTTCCTTGGCGGTCATAATTGATAATTTGCTTTTGAGTTACACTGTCAATAAATGGAGTATAACCATATACTTCACTTCCTTCACATTTACACATATTCACCAACTTAGATTCTCCATAGCCTTTGGCTAAAATTCTTTCAGGGGAAGCACCAAACTCACGAACAAGGTAATTTTTAATGGTATCAGCACGACGCTGAGTCAATTGAGTATTGTATTCTTTACGACTGTTACACGGGGTATGAGAACCAATTTCTACACTTAAGTCAGGTCGGCTCTTTAAAATTTCTACCAAATAATATTTTATTTTCTCTTTGCTAAAATCACTTAATGTACTCTGATCTTTCTCATAATACATTGGAAGATCAAATACAGCACTAGTTGCATTGTCTTGATTAAAGCTATCGATAGGTATTGGCACTTCACAAACAGCTTTGGTTGGTTTGGGGTTCACATAAATTGTATCATACACAATTTCGATTGTAGAATCCCTTCTCATCCATTCCAAGGTACATGGAATGCTTCTATCAATATTTGTGTATTTGCCATCACCATTTCTATCTTTTTTTACCAACGGAATTTCATAGAAAAAGTTAAATGTTGGTCCAAGTGTAAATGAATATCCAAGTTCCCAATGAATAGGAGCTTCTCTGGAAACATAGCCCATACCCATTTCTTTTCTTAATCCATTCATGATATTGTCTGGAACTTGCGGATTAATCAGACCCTTTTCAAATACACCTAAGCCGGCCCATATTCTAAAAACGCAGTTTACTTGATAATTGATCCCTATTGCATCTCTACCATAGCTGTTATTCGGACTCAATTCCCACATTCCATAAACTCCAAATCTCCTGTATAAATTTACCACAGCAGCTTTCAAGCGAAGGGAAGAAAACGTGTAAACGGGAGAAAGAGGCGTTATACCAGGTCCCAATATCAATTGTTGCGAAAAAGAACCTTTCGCCACAAACAATAAAAGAATGAGTAAAGCTGATTTTAAAATCCTCAAGATAAATAAAGCGATTTATGCAAGTTCAAATTTAAGTCAATATATCGGAATTCCCACAGAATAGACCATTTTTCAAACTACCAATTTCTCATATTTGACGCTACTCATACTTTTTGATATTCGGAATCAGATTCATACGGGAATTTTTAATCATTGATTCAAACTTTAGCCAGTCGCTTTCAATAAAATGATTCACCCTTTTCCTGATTTGCGCTAATTCATTATCAATCAATTTTATAGAGTTCTCAACATTCTTACCAATTTCATTTCTTTGGAAAATAAACGAATACCCCTGCTCAAGTAAATGATTCAATCTTACCGTCGATTCTTCATAGTAAGTAATATCTTCTGCTAACATAAAGAGTGATTTATAATTTTTTATTGAATCTAGCATTTTTGATTTATTGCGAGTGAAAAAAGCCGTCATTGAATCATTTTCCCAAGCTTCTTCACTTAATTTTATAACGGATTTTTCCATCTGTTTAAGTCCCTCAAAAATATCAAAACCAGACTTCACCAAAGTCTTAAATTGCTCTATTGCTTCAGTTTGTTGGTTGTAATCATTTGCATCAAAATCATTCTTAGGATATAAAACTTCAACCATGACACTATCTAAACTCACATTTTTCTGTGCGATAATCAATTTGTATTTCCCGGGTTTTACCAACCTTCCCGGAGGTAAAGATTCATCTTTTTTGGGCGTTGAATGTGACGGGAAATAAAAACCATCCTCTATCATTCTCCATTGGATTCTATACACCCCAGAGCTATCAAATGAAAATTTGTGACATCTAATTTGCTTGCCAGAAGCATCAAAAACCTTTCCTTCGAAATCTAGCTTGATCCAATCGTTATTTTTTTTCTCTGAATTAACCGCCAACGTCAAGTTGCATCCAAAAGGTTTATTCGGTGCATTCCAAACAGCATCGGCGCCAAATCGCATTCCCGCAGGCTGTATGTAATCAACCACATATCCATGAGTGGACGATAAAACTTGCAATGGTTTCTTCATAAATTGTGTAGTTACGAACGGATAAAAAGCACCAATATCATCTACAACCCAAATGCCTCGACCAAATGTACCAATCACCAAATCATGTTCTGAATCTTGGATTTTCAAATCTTGAACCGGACATGAAGGAAACTTCTTCCATTTTTCCCAAGTAATTCCGCCATTTAAACTATAAAACAAACCTTGATCTGTGCCCAAAAAAACCAATTTGTGATTTTTTGGATCTACAACCACCGACAAACAATGTCCCTTAACAGTAGATGTAACCATATTTTGCCAAGTCTTTCCACCATCTATTGACTTAAATAAGTATGGTTTCCAATCGTTTTGACGGTAATTGTTTGCCACTACCCAAATATCTTCTCTCAACTCCTGCGAAATCAATCCATTTTTGCTGTTCTTTTGTGTAACCAAATTGGTATCTAAAACAATCATTGAAATCCAAGCATTTCGCGGTAAACCAATGATATTAGGTGTCAAATTCTGCCAATTTTTACCACCATTGTCCGTTAACTGAATGTTACCATCATCGGTCCCAACGAGAATACGATTCAATGGATTCTTTAAACTTGGAGCAATTGAAATGATGGTACAGTAATTTTCAGCACCTGTTGCATCAATAGTGATGCCACCACTTTTTTCTTGATGCAATTTAGATGTGTCGTTTGTAGTCAAATCAGGTGAAATAATTTCCCAACTAATTCCCTTATTGTGACTTACATGTAAAAACTGACTTCCAAAATAAAGGGAGTTTGGGCTACCTGGAATTGAAGCAATAGCTGCATTCCAATTAAATCTTAGATTTTTGATGGTAGGATGAGTTGGCTTAATAAAAGTTGTTCTTTGAGTTTTAAGGTTATAATGATAAACGTTTCCTCCCTGATACATCGCATATCCCTCATTTGAATTATTCTCAAGAGGAACCACATCAAATCCATCACCAAAAAGTAGTTCTTGCCATTCATGATTTGGAATACCGCCATATTTAAACGTAAATCCTGGACCAACCCAACTGCCATTATCTTGTAAACCGCCATACACATGGTATGGAACATCATGATCCACATTCACATGATAAAATTGACCAACTGGAATGTTTTCAGCAAATCTCCAAGTATGTCCCCCATCATGAGAAATATTTAAACCTCCATCATTTCCATTAATGATGTACTTTGGATCATCAGGGTGCACAAAAAACGCATGATGATCGGGATGTATGTGTCCCCAATCCGCCAAAATGTCCCAATTTTTTCCTCCATCTTCACTTTTTGAAATTTGGCTCCAAATCGAGTAAACCCTATTTTCGTTGGTAGGATCTACATAAATTTCTGCGTAATAAAACGGACGGTTTCCAATAGTGGTATTTTGGGACATTTTAGACCAATTTTTACCACCGTCAGAGCTTTTAAACAAGGTATTTTTTTCAGTTTCTACTAAAGCATAAATTTTATTTGGATGACTCAAACTAATTGCCATTCCGGAGCGACCAATATCGCCTTTGGGTAGACCGTTTTGAGCACCTAATTTTTCCCAAGTCGTACCCCAATCATGCGAAACAAAGATTCCACTTCCAGATCCCCCGCTTCGAAAAGTATAAGGTTTTCTCTCATAATCGTACATACAAGCAAACAACTTGTTTGGATGATTTTCATCTATAATCAATTCACCGCAGCCTGTGGTAGCATTTACAAACAATACTTTTTTCCATGTTTCGCCGGCATCATCGCTTCGAAAAACACCCCTATCGTCGTTTTTACCCCAGATACTACCCAATGAAGCCACAAAAATTTGTCTTGGATTCGAAGGATTGATTACAATTCGATGAATTGTTTTGGTATTTTCAAGTCCAATAAATTTCCAAGTTTTTCCTGCATCAAAGCTTTTATAAATGCCTTTTCCACTGTTGTGGCTATTTCGAGGATTTCCCTCACCTGTTCCTACGTAAACAATATTGGCATTCGTTGGATCAATTGCAATTGCGCCTATACTTTGAACATCCATTTCATCAAATACTGGCTTCCATGAAATGCCGCCATTTTCACTTTTCCAAACTCCGCCACTTGCCGCACCGCAATAAATTGTATTCTTATAATCTACTGTTGACGTATTACGCGGAACTGCTATGGTGGTAATTCTGCCACTCATTGCTGCAGGGCCAAGATTTCTGAGTGGAATACTCTTAAGTAATTCATCTACTGTAACTTGAGCAAACAACGTGATATTTGCAAAAATTGCAAACAATAAACTCAAACTTTTTTGCATATTTTCAAATTTAATCAAAAATTGAACAAAAGAAATTAAACAGAGTTTTTATACCTTTTAACGATGTTCTTGTAACTTGTATCCATTCAAGGTGTAATTTTGTAAACTCATGTTAAAAAGTAAACTATTCGGGCCCTACGTTTTCTTTCTTATTTTCATTTCTCTTGACATTTATGTTTGGCAAGGTTTAAAATTTTTAATCAAAACAACGTCACATAAAAAATATAACATTGTAAAATATACATATTGGGGTTATAATATTTTAATCTATTTGATGTTTGCAGCTGGAAAATTTATCGCTGTAAAACCTACCTCTCAAATTGGTAAGTTCATAGGTGCTTTCATGTTGTTTATTCTCATATCAAAAGTGTTGTATGTGCTCTTTTTAATGATTGATGATATTCAAAGATTGATTCGTTTTATCGTCTATTCTATAAACTCAAAAACAACAGAAAATACAACAACAGAACATGGGATTTCTCGACTTAAATTCCTGCATTACATTGGATTAGGCCTTGGTGGTTTGTTTATTAGTTCCGCAATTTGGGGGATATTTAAAGGTGCGCATAATTATGTTGTACGCAAACGCACATTGAAAATTGATGGCTTACCCGATGCTTTTAAAGGATTAAAAATTGTTCAGATTTCTGATATTCACTCAGGTAGCTTTTGGAACCGCGAAGCAGTCATCAAAGGTATTGATTTGATTAATCAACAGAACGCAGATATGGTCTTTTTTACTGGTGATTTGGTTAATGATACGTCCAAAGAAGTCGAGCCATGGATTGATGTTTTCAATAAAATCAAAGCTCCTATGGGAGTTTATTCAACCCTTGGTAATCACGATTATGGCGACTATGTAATATGGGAATCAGAAGAAGCCAAGCAAAAAAACTTCAACGATATCCTACAACATCACAAATCACTTGGCTGGGATTTATTAATGGATGAACACAGAATTATTGAAAAAAACGGTGATAAAATTGCCATCTTGGGTATCCAAAATTGGAGCAATCTGGGTAAATTTCCGAAATATGGCAATTTAGAAAAAGCATACAAAGGAACGGAAGACATTCCAGTTAAATTGCTTTTGAGTCACGATCCAACCCATTGGCGTCAACAAGTTTTAGATCATAAACCAGATATTAAAGTTAGTTTTGCAGGACACACACACGGATTGCAATTTGGTGTAGATACGGCATTTTATAGATGGAGTCCAGCAAAATACATTTATCCTGAATGGATGGATTTATACACTGAAAACAATCAACATTTATATGTAAATCGTGGGTTTGGATATTTGGGCTATCCAGGAAGAATGGGAATTTACCCTGAAATTACTGTAGTAACTTTGGTGTAAATTTAATTTTTAAAATACACAAAACTTTCTGGGTCTATTTGCTTGATAATCGGCATATTTTTATCTTTTTCGAATATTTCCGAATCAAGATTCACAGCTTGATTGGATGTGTTGAAAATAAATACTATTTTTTTGCCAAAATAATTCCTCTCGATTTTCAAAAGGTTATCAGAAAGACACTTAACCTCACAATCGCCATATTGCAAACATATCTCTGTTTTGCGCATCAATAATAACGAGGTGATTTTTTCGAAATGTAGTTTTTCAAAAGAAGAAATAGAATCTGTACCTTCATTCACAAATCGCATCATTCTGCGGCAATCTGGATCATTAGCCCCAGCAAATCCCAATTCGTCACCGTAATAAATTACTGGGACGCCCGGAACGGCAACCATTAATGCAACCAAATTTTGTAACCTTTTATATGCGGTTTCATCACTGATTTGAATGTTTCGATCCCAACCAACCTGCTTAAAATTTTCACCATCCTTTAAACTTCCGTCAGCCAACGAAATAAATCTAGGCCTGTCTTGATTGCCTGTAATATTGCCCATGGTGTGATGAGAACCATAATTCTTCTTGCTATCGTTGATCATATCGGCAAGATTATGACAATTGGAATTTGGTTGTTTAAACGTTGCCACCGCCGCATCGTAAAGGTTAAAATCGAATTGAGCATCCAATAAATCAGAACCAATATATGATCCAATTAACTCAGGGCTACCATAAGTTTCACCAATTTGATAAGCGGGCCTATTTTGAGGGATCAGAACTTCGGTTTTAATTTTTTTAGTGAGCGTACGCCAAAACAAATCCGGTATATGTTTGGTAGCATCATGTCTAAAACCATAAATTGGATAATTTTGCATCCACCAAACCGCGCTATCTGTCATTGCCTCAACAACCTCAGGTTTAAAGAAATTAAACGTTGGCATAAAATCATCAAACCAAGTTGTCAATCTGTACTCATCCCAGCGCTCCGTATTCTTAGATCCATCTGGCAAATACAATGAAGTATACCAATCTGGATGCGATTTGTAAAGTGGATGTTCTTGATGAATATGATGCGCAACGTAATCTAACAATACGTTGATTCCATTTTTTTCTGCTGTTTGAATAAATTGCTCTAATTCTAACTTAGTGCAAAACCGAGTATCGGTTTCAGTAGAAGAAATTGGCCAATATCCATGATAACCACTGAATTTTGTATTTGGAGATTTCCATTGTCCCCAAGGACCATCTGGGTTCTTAACCACAGGAGACACCCACAATGTGTTGATATTCATTTTCTTAAAATACCCATCCTCAATTTTTTGAGTGATTCCTTTGATGTCCCCTCCCCAAAAATCCACCTTGTGATTCACATCGGCTCTGTTCAAAGGGCGATTGTTTTCTTTATTTCCATCCTTGAATCGGTCAATCATTGGATTGTAAATAATCAAAGTACGTGGATCTTTAAATGATAACTGCGAAGCATCCACAATCCTTTTACCATTCTTAAAGGGAACCAAAATATCATTGCTTAGCCCATTATCCCCCGATAAATAGACCCAAGATCTCAAATAACCCAACTTTCCATTCATCGCTTCCTCTGGTAACTCAATTTCAATGATGCATGTTTCGATTCGATTTGACTTATGCTTCAACTTTTTATTCAAAATGATCTTAGAAATCACATTGTCGTTATACAATCCAATAACCCGAACATTTTTTAATTGATCAACTTTTTCGCCATTCAAAATATTTGTTTCTAAATAAATCTTACTGTTCTTACCTTGATTTGTGGCTAAAGTTTTAAGGGAAATAAACTTTGAAACAATCGATAATTTAGAATTATAAGCACCCATTCCATTACTCACTGAATCTGAATTCAATGGATCGCGTAATTCCTTACTTTGATCGCAAACAAAAACATATTGATGTACACCCTCAGACGCCCAAACTTCACCATACCAAAATCCATTTTCAAATGCTAAAACTGTACTTTGAGGATTCCAAGAGTTAAATGTGCCCTTGATAGCAACAGTTTTATATTGATGCTTTAGGTCAGGAAATTTGAATTTTAATTGTTGTTTGGTATTTTTCTTTAAAGGCAAAACATAGGATTTCACCGTAGATTCTGCTGTTTTAATTGTGACATTCAATAATGCCATTGGATTCACCTTTGAAGTCAATGAAACAATAAATACTGTATCTTTAATTTGTTTTAACACACGATAACCAGAGTTGGGGTCTATGTCGGTTTTCAATATACTTGCGCCCGGGAAAAAATCTCCCAAACATATTTTTGTTTCTCCGATGCCTAGTTGTATTGGTTTGAAAAAATCTTGAGCAAATTGATTTTGAGCACCCAATGAATTCAAATATTGGATAAAAACTAGAAATGAAAATACATATTTTCTCATACTAAGTGTAAAAATAACACTTTTGAACGAAAAACAAGAAAATTAGTAACTCAACCAGCTACCTTTAAATAAATTTGAACCATTTGAGTTGGAAATCACAAACAATAATCCCCTTGGAGGTAAAAATGCTGATAATTTGCCAGAATAAATTAGTTTGCCAAGCATTGAATATACATTGATATTCTGATTTAATGCGTTTTCTGTTCCCTCCCAATATTGACCATTGAAAAATACCTTTTCAACCTCAAAATCTGTCGTCGCATTCGTCTGTGCATTTACTTGATCGTAAAAACGTGTAAAAACAGGAAAATGATCGCTTGTATTGGAAGAAAAACTCCCAATATATGCATTTGCATAAAAGGCCTGAACCGAATCTTTAACCCAAAATGATTTTAATCCAGGTGTTACTGCAATATGATCAATGGCGTCAGAATAGGATGCTGTAGTTCTTTGACCCTTCAGGCTCAATTGATACGACGGTACCAAATAAGATGCGTCATCGCGCCAATTCACAAACGGACTTGTATTGTTATTGAAAATACTTTTGTCAAAATCATCGTTCCAGTCCCCCATAATCAAACCCTTTCTGTTTCTAAAATATTGATTCACATAATTTTTGAGATAAACACTCGCATTATATCTTTTATTATATGATTCCGATTTTTGAGTTGTTGTACCAATGTTTGCCTTTAAATGAATGACCCAAACAAAAAGTGTATCTAACTTTCCATTTAAATTTCTTTGGAGGGACACTTCAAGAGGCAATCTACCACTTGCAAAGTCAGAATCATATTGCGATAAAACATGCTTGGAGTATAAGCAAGCAAATTGATTCTTCTTGAATATCAGAGCTGTTTTTTGCGTTTGATTCCAAGTACTGATGACCCCAGCATATTCGGGCAATGCATTGAGTAATTTTTTCCAATAAACTGAATCGCTTATTTCACATAACGACATGATATCAACGTCCATTCCCTTAATGAGTTGAACAGCATTATTCAGCTGGGTAGTTTCATTTGAGGGACCGTTTGATGGGTCTCCAAACCATTCAATATTCCAAGTTGCGACATCAAGACGAACAGCACTATTGAAGGAAGGTACCTGAGCAAACGATGCAGAAAAATGGGCAAAAATGATTAAAGCTAGGTATTTTTTCATTCAACTTCAGTCCGTTTATCAAATCCCCAATTCAATTTACTTCTCAACGTATCCATGAAATTGACATTGGTCAATCGCATTAAAATCAAAGGAAAACTTGCCTTTTTAACAGCCATATTCACATCACCGGTTATACTCTGCGATCTAGCGTCCAAACTTGCCAGGTAACTACTCGCTCTACCTTCTATTTCAAATGAAATAACTACATCATCGCTTACAACAACAGGCCTCACATTCAAGTTATGGGGCGCAATTGGAGTAATGACAAAACTATCGCTTTTAGGAAAAATAATGGGGCCACCACAACTCAAAGAATATCCAGTTGAACCGGTGGGAGTAGAAACAATAAGTCCATCACTCCAATAACTATTCAAAAACTCTCCATTCAAATAGGTATGCACCACAATCATACTTGAAGTCTCTTTTTTATGAATTACAAAATCGTTCAAACCAAAATTGAAATCAAAGATTTCTTCATTTGAATCCATATGCAATAAGCTTCTAGACTCTAGTAGATAATTTCCCTTTTCTAATTCATCAATTGCAAATTCTATTTCATCAGTTGCCACACCAGCTAGAAAACCTAAACGACCAGTATTGATCGACAATACCGGAATTTTACTGTCGCGTACAAATTGTAAAGTATCCAAAATTGTTCCATCGCCACCCACACTTATCAATACATCAATAGAGGCTGAATCGGCTGTAAAATAATCAAATACATGGGGCACAATTGTATTGGATACTTGCATGTAAATAAAATCTTCAAGCGAAGGCGGACAAAAAACTTGATGTCCTCTTTTGTGTAATATCAATATCAAATTCGCCAGAGCATCACGATGCTTTGGATCACGAACTGATTTTGCATAAACTCCAATTTTCATAGATTAAATGGCATGTTTGAATGATAAGTTAAATATCCAATTGCCAAAATGATTTCTTGTCACATCAAATCTAGTCAATAGATCGTAATAAGCCAAAATATCAATGCCAAAACCTAAAGATTTTAAGTATTCCTTTTGCAGTGAGTTCCCCAAAAATGATTGATTCATGTATGGCGAAATCACTTTACCATTATCACTAAAAACAGTCAACCACACTGCCAACGGAGCATTTTCGTAATTCACAGCTTTTGAAAATGTTCTTACTTTAATTTTTTGATCAAATAACTTTGCTCTTAAAGAAAATTTCGCAACTACAAAACCAGCGCCATCAAGCACATACTGTTCATAACCACGCACATATTCTCCACCATATCCCAATTGGCGACTCATCAAATAATTCAAGTTCCCGAATCTATATTGCGATGCCAACGCCATTCCCAAAGAAATAAATTTTCCCAATGGAATGAACTTTCTCAATTTAGCATTAAAAGAGTTTATGTTTCTTACTGAACGATTATTGGAAATTAAATGTTGAAAATCAATGCCCAATTTTAACTCAGTACCATCGGTAGGATAATGACGTTGATTTCGAGAATCAAAGGCATATCCACAACTTAACGTATTCATTGTTAACTCATTACCTCCCAATAAGTAGTCTTTATTTAAAAAATAAACAGATGGATCAATCCGATAAAAATCCACAGATTCGCCTATTTCAAAACTACTTTCATAGCTTAACTTTTTTGAAAACTTAGCAGATATCGCTGTTACCTGCTGCGCATAGTCTGGCTCTATTTGATAAAATACAACTTGGTTATTTTCGGTTTTTAACCATATTTCATGGTTTCTAGAATATAAAAATTTGACCTTTCCCAACCACCCCTTTCCAAACTTAGAATTCGGCCATTCATATCCTAATCCTACTTGTTGATTAAAACCACCAACTAATGTCATTGTGCATGTGTGATTCAATCCAAATAAATTGTAAAACAAAAAGTCTCCGCCAAAGTACAACCGACTCAATTTAGGATTGAGCAACCAATTGTGAAAATTCCGGTCGGCAAACCCTCCAACAGGATTTAACCAATAATAAAACTCTTCAGTAACTTCTATGTGTAAGGTATCATTTTTTCTGAAAACATTTACATCCGTAAATAAATTTAATGAGCTCAATCTTAATTCCCATCGATTTATCAGTGAATCATTTACAAAAAGTTTAACACCCTCTATATAATTCAATTCCCGATGAATAGTCACTAATTTTGTTCGCTTTAAACCCTTTACTTTTACGGTTGAAATTGAATCATATTTTATATTTTGAGGGACAATTGACTGCGAAACCAAATATCCCTCATTCAAGAAAAGAAAAAAGAGAATTAATATGAATTTCCCATATTTCACTTAAACGTATTTCTCGTATATGCAGAATTCAAATGGATAAGCATGTTGCTCATCGGCTTGATGTTTTTCAGAAAAAACACAATTCCAATCTTGGAAATTTACCTTTGGAAAAAATGTTTCTGCTTGAGAAAAATTAGCAGCAACATGGGTAATAATTAATCGATCGCAAACATCAATTGTTTGCTCATAAATTTGGGCACCACCAATGATCATAAGTTCATCATAACTCTCTTCGTTTACTTTATCAATGGCCTCTGTAATGTTTGAAACTAAATGAAAACCTTCAACTAAATTTGGGTTTGAACGGCTTAGAACTAAATTCAATCTGTTTTTTAGAGGCTTACCAAGACTTTCCATGGTTTTTCTACCCATAAGCACTGGCTTGCCTTTGGTGTGTTGAATAAACCACTTAAAATCTATCGGAAGGTGCCAAAGCAAATCATTATTGGCTCCGAGTTCAAAATTCTGACCAATTGCAGCGATGAGTGAAATTTGCATGAGTTGACAAAGTTAATTTAATTTCAGCGAGAACCATCAAAAAAAAAGCCTCCAAAAATGGAGGCTTTAAAATTCTTTATTACTCGTTTAGACGTTATAACCAGTTAAATTAATTTCTGTTTCTTCTTGGTAATCAGAGTCTGTATTGATATCCCATAGCTTTTGATCCTTTCCTGAATCGAGTTGTCGAGCAATGAGAATTCCCATCAAAATTGAATGATCCTGATTGTTGTATTTGAATGAACCATAACGACCAATTGGATGCAAATTGTGAAATCCTTTTAGGTAGTCTATCACAGGCTGTAAATAATCCATATATCCTGTTTCATATACCGGATAACATTTAGGAATACGCATTACAGACTGATTCAAAATCTTTGATTCAGCATTGATCAGATTCAATTTTCGGATTTCAGTGGCCGCGAGTTGATTCAGTTGCTCATCTGAATAATTCCAAAGCTCTTCATGGTCGAAACTCCAAAATTCTAGACATAAAATTGTTGTCTTTTTATCTTTATTGATTGAAGGACACCAGTTTCTAAAATTTGTAATTCTACCATGTTTTACTTCCGGTGAATGAACATAAATCCAATTATCTGGGAAAAGTTTGTCTGTATCAATTTCTAAGTAAACCAAGGTTGTGTTTCTAAAGTACAATTTCTTAGAAATTTCCAATACATTTTGGTCTATTTGAGACATACCTTGAAGCAATAAGGTTAAAGGCATGGTTGAAATATAATGGTCGGCTTTGTATTCTAGTCCATCAGAATCTACTATGGAAGTAATCATCTTTTGGTTATCTACATTAATTTTTGCTATTTTTTTATGAAATAGGATTGTTCCTCCCATGTTTTGAATGGCATTTGCCATTTTCTCATAAACTTCTCCAGTACCATTTTTAGGGTAGGCAAATTGATCAACTAATGTTTTATGTTTATTGCCCTTGTTGCCAAAAATCGCGGCTTTTACAGCTTCATAAAGAGATAGCTTTTTAATTCTTTGAGCAGCCCAATCTGAATCAATTTGATCACATCTTATTCCCCATAATTTTTCAGAATACGTTTTGAAAAACATTTGAAATAATTTTTTACCAAATTTATCTGTAACCCAATCTTCAAAAGTTTCAAGATTCTTTTTGCCTGAAATTCGAACCACTGCATAGCTCCAAAGGATTCCAATGATTTCAATTGGGGACAAATTTTTGAGTACATTACCCAATTTCAAAGGATAGTCAAAGAACTTATTCTTGTAATAGATACGTGTTAAACGATTTACCAAAGTATAATCATCTTGCACTACCTCATGGAACAAATCGTTCACAATTTTATCACTTGAAAAGAATCTATGAGGACCACAATCAACGATTTGACCAAAGAGTTCAAAACTTCTGGCCATACCTCCAACTGCCAAGGTGGACTCAACCACCGTAACATTGGCTCCTTTCTTTGCTAATTCATAGGCGGCTGTTAAACCCGCTGGACCAGCACCAATTACGATAACACTTTTACTTTTAACTGACATTGAAGATTCCTATTGATATAGGAACTGCAAATCTACTGCTGATACAGTAGAAAAGAAAATTATTTAAACTGCGATTTAATGGCTTTAACAACTCTCATTAAATCTGATTCTTTCAAATTGCTTCCACTTGGTAAACAAAGTCCAGTTTTGAATAACTTCATCGCCACTCCGTTTCCGAAGTAAGGTTGCTTTTCAAATAGTGGTTGCATGTGCATTGGTTTCCAAAGTGGTCTTGATTCAATATTTTCTGAATCTAAAGCAATTCTTAAGTCTTCATTGGTAACACCATTTGTTAACTTCGAATCTACAATGATAATTGTCAACCATCTATTACTTTTAAATCCATCGAGTTCCTCCAAAAAAGAAATTCCCGGAATACCCGATAGTTCTTTTTTGTATAATTCAAAATTATATCTGCGCTGATTCACTCTGTCTTGAATGACTTCCATTTGCCCACGTCCAATTCCCGCTAAAACATTACTCATTCGATAGTTATATCCTACTTCACTATGTTGGTAGTGTGGAGCAACATCACGAGCTTGGGTAGATAAAAATCTCGCTTTTTCTATTTTTTCTTTAGTATTTGACAACAACATTCCACCACCAGATGTTGTGATAATCTTGTTGCCATTAAAACTTATAACGCCATAGTCACCAAAGGTTCCGCATTGTTTACCATTGATTGTTGAACCAAGTGCTTCAGCAGCATCTTCAATGACTGGAATCTTATACTTGTTCGCAATTTCCATGATTTCATCCATCTTAACAGGCATGCCATATAAGTGAACTGGGATAATCGCCTTTGGTTTTTTCTCTAAAGAAATACAATGTAAAATTGCTTTTTCCATCAATTTGGGGTCCATTCCCCAAGTATCGGGCTCTGAATCTACAAAAATTGGAATGGCTTTTTCATAAACAATTGCATTTGCAGTAGCAACAAAAGTGAAACTCTGACAAATTACATAATCATCTTGGCCCACACCACAAAGCTTTAATGCGAGGTGAATTGCTGCGGTTCCAGAAGACAAAGCCGCACCGTGTTGAGCACCTGTGTATTCACAAACATCATTTTCAAATCCATCTACATTTGAACCCAACGGGGCAATCCAATTTGTGGCAAATGCTTCAGCAATGTACTTTTGTTCATGTCCGCTCATGTGCGGTGATGATAACCAAATTCTCTCAGAAGATGTATTTCCAACTTCTGATTCGAGCTCTATTGATTTTAGATTAAGTTTATTTTTTAAGATATTTTTGAGTGTCATAAGAATTTCTAAGAATTGCAAAAATCACATCAAAATTAATTGATGTTGTTTCAATGATGATTTTTGCTGTTAAGTTTTTCATTGTTTGATTTGACTTAATCAAGAACCTTGCCAAAAATAATTTGTAGTTCTCTTGATTCTAAATTTGTGCTTACAAAATTAAACAAAACCCGTATGTTAAGAAAACTTGAATGATACTAATTTTGTGTTAAACGTATAACATTTTATCACAAAAACCCTATTTACCTGCGGTGTAGCCACCATCTACGATCAAATTTGTTCCTGTAATCCATTTTGCTGCACCCGATAATAAAAAAACGACAGCGTTGGCAACATCAATCGCTTCGCCAATTCCAAGTGGATGTTTTTGCTTTACTTGATCAAACAATGCGACATCTTTAGCATATACTCCATTCTCTACCATGGGAGTTAAGACAACACCAGGAGAAATGCAATTAACACGGATGTTTTTTGAAGCCAACTCCAAAGCCATAGAACGACTTCCAGAAATTAATGCACCTTTGGACATTGAATATAGTGTTTTTCCAACCTCTCCCATTTGACCCATTATTGAAGCAATGAAAATAATACTACCCCCGTTTGCATCTACAATTGATTTTTTGGTAAACCATTTCGCCATTTCAAAGGCTCCAAAAACATTAACATCAAAAGTACTTTGTAATCTATTTTTTTGAATACTTTTAATTGGCAAAGTTGAAGTTACACCTGCACAATTTACCAAGCCACTTAATTTATTTCCTCCTTGAATGATATTCGTGAGTTTTTCTAAATCTACACCACCCTCGAAATCAGCAGCAACATATATATGATTCTTGCCGGGGTTCAATAAATTCAATGTTTCAATTAATCTACCTTCATCTCTGCCCATCAAAACCAATTCTGCTCCAAGTTTACTGCATTCTATGGCCACAGACCTACCAATTCCCGAAGAGGCTCCTGTAACCAATATTCTTTTACCCGTTAAGTCAAAAGGGTTGCTCATATTTCAATTAAATTAGAAATTTTAAGGTTATCTGTTTTTAAAATCGCGCTCGCCCAACTCATGCCAACTCCAAATCCGCACAGCAATATCTTTTTTGAGTTTTGCATTTTATCACTCAATTCACTCACCATTGTCAGCGGTATGGAAACCGATGAGGTGTTGCCGAATTTACCAATAGACAATGGAAACTTAGAATCTTCAATTTTGAATTTCTTTTGTAAATAACCGTTCATAAATTGATTGGCTTGATGAAAAATAAAATAATCTATTTGCGACTGTTCCAATCCTGATTCAAGAAGAATTTCTTTGATGTTTGTTGGAATTTCCTTCAACACAAAATTAAAAACCTCACCTCCATCCATTCTTCCGTGATTGTCTGTTGATACATTTCCATGTTCATCAATGACATTCTCTGTTAAACTATCTAGATTCGTTTCGTATCTGTAACCACCAGATTTCATTGAAATCAAATCGGATTTTGAACCATCACTACCCAAAGAGAAAATACTCTGGCCAAATTTTTGATCTCGTTCAATTATTGCTGCCACGCCTCCGTCCCCAAATAAAAAAGCCGTTTTTCTATCCTTTGGATGATATATCCTTGATCGTGTTTCACCGTCAAGTAATAAAGCTCTCTTGAAATTACTCCTTTCCATGAGTGAAAAAACAACTGATAATCCGTAAACAAAAGCGGAACAACCCAAGTTGATATCAAAGGCCATTGTATGCTTCGACAAACCCAACCGGTTTTGAAGCAATATTGACGTTGCCGGCATTCGATAATCTGGGGTTTGAGAAATAAACACCAATAAATCAATTTCAGATTTGTCAATATGATTGTCTGAAATCACGCGTTCTGCAGCGGCAAAACACAAATCACTCGCACACATACCTTTAGGAGCAAACCTTCGTTCATAGATGCCTGTTTTTTCAACAATTTCTTGAACGTCGTTGCGATTAAAATGATCTGTATATTCTAAATTTTTAATCACGTTTTTCGGTACAGCACCTGCAAGTGCCGTAATTCCAACGCCATTAAATCTTAGAATTGCCAAATTAAGCTTGCATTTTTTTAATTGTATCAATGAGTTCGCCAACAGTTTTTAATTTGGCAAAATCATTTCCTTCAATGATTATATCATACTCATCATCAATCATTGCAATCACAGAAAGCAATGCCAATGAATCCCATTCAGGAAAATCTCTAAATGCATCATTTACAGATATTTCTCGATCTTCAATTTCTAAAGTTTCTCTAAAAAGTTTAATAAAGTTCTCTTCCATAGTTAGTTTAATTTATATTCCTGAATTTCAGGACAATCAATATTTTCAGTTTCAAAGTATACAGTACCCCAAGATAATCCCACACCAAAGCCACAAGCAATGATCTTATTTTTTTGGGATTTCAGTTTTTCCAATAATTTTAAATTCATTGTTAATGGTATTGAGGCTGAAGAAGTATTTCCAAAATCGGAGATTGAATACGGCACTTTCTCTTCGGGTAGACTTAACTTGTTTCGAATTTTTTCATTCATCATTTTGTTTGCTTGATGAAAAACAGCAAAATCTACTTCTTCTAGTTGAATACCAAATTTCTCTATAAGCGCTTTCACTGATTTTGGAGCACGTCCAATGCCAAAAGTAAATACATTGGCACCATTTAAAATGCTTTGCAATTCGTTGCGAATAATTCCACCAGCAAACTCCTTTTCAACCAAAGATTCTGCCGAAAACGGGTGTCTAAATCCACCATCTCGAATCATGATTGATTCAAATCCTGATCCATCCGTTCCAAAATGGAACTTCATACCCGCTGAATTTTCGTTGTATTCTAAAGCCGTTGCAGTCCCCGCATCACCAAACAAAGGGAAGGTACTCTTATCTTTTGAAGATTTAGAAACAGTGGTTGTATCTCCAGCCAAAAGTAGTCCCTTTTTAAACATACCACCTTGCATCAATGAACCAATAACAGATAGTCCATAGACCCAACCTGAACAGCCCAGTGAAATATCAATGGAATAGCATTCTTTTGACAATCCTAACCTGTCTTGAATAATGCAGGAGGTTGCAGGTAAAATGTAATCTGGTGTTTGAGTTACAAAAATCAAACAATCAATATCTTCTTTGTGCCAATGTTTAGTTGCAATCAATTTTTCTGCAGCATCGATGCACAAATCTGAAGTACAAACATTTGATTTTCCCACAACCCTTCTTCTTAAAATTCCAGTAGTTTCGATAAATCGAGTAGCATCCTCTTCACAATCGAAAATTGGAGAAGTTAAATTCTCTATTTTTTCAGGAGGGACACTAGACGCAATTCCCGTAATAGAAACATTTGGAATATTTAAAAAACTCATTGCTCTGTTAATTTCCTGGCTGGATTACCAAAGTACAAATATCCATCTTTTGTATCTTTCATCAATACACTCATGACACCAATTTTGGTTTCATTGCCAATTGTAATGCCTTGAAGTACGATAGAATTAACCCCAAAAAAATTTTTGTGTCCCACTTGGACCCCACCTGATAAACGAGAAGAAGGACTAAAAATATTAAAATTACCAAGTGTAACATCATGACCAACAGCAACAAAGCCATTGAATAAGTTAAAGTCACCAACCAATACATCACAACTAAATCTGCACCCGTTCGAGATTACATTCCCTCTTCCAATGTTAAAGGAAGGACTATCATAAAACTTTACGCCAGGTGATATAATGTTAGGGAAATAAACTTTAGTATTGGTAATTTTAGAAACCACTTTTTCTAAAATTAGAGCATTTGCAATGGAGAACACGACTGCAATTTCAGTTTCATATTGATTGATAAAATCGATACCTCCTAGAACTTTTCCGTACTTAATTTCGGTTCCAACGGGCAAACCATCATCTAAAAATCCTTGGATCTCCCATTTTGGTTCAATTTCGTTGATTTCATTAATCAAACAAGCAATTTCTTTTCCAAAACCGCCGGCTCCGTATATAATGATTGGTTTCATGTCAATTATTTCCTTTAAATGGTGTCATCGTTTCTGTTCCCTCTCCGCTGATTCCTTGTCGATTCATTACATTCACAATTGTTTTCCAAAAGATAATTAGGTCCAATTTTAATGAAATATTCTCAACATAAAATACGTCTTGTTCAAATTTATCTGCCCAAGTGAGTTCATTACGCCCATTAATTTGGGCCCAACCGGTAATTCCAGGTTTTACGTTGTGACGTTTCATTTGTCTTTCGTTATAGAGAGGCAAATACGAAACCAATAATGGACGCGGGCCAATAAGACTCATATCACCTTTTAAAACGTTGATCATCTGTGGGAGTTCATCAAATGAAGAGGATCTTAAAAATTTACCAAACTTTGTCAACCTATACTTATCAGGAAGCAAGTTTCCATTTTCATCCGTTTCATCTGTCATTGTTTTGAATTTAATTAAATTGAAAATCTTTCCATTTTTACCTGGACGTGGTTGAAAAAAAATAATTTTATTCAGATCAAATTTAAACTTGAACAACAGCCATAGCCAAACGGGAGTTGAGCAAATCAAAAGCAAAAGTGCAAAAAGAAAATCAAAGAAAGTTTTAAAAACTAAATAAATCAATTCAATCAGTTTAAATTACATCGTAATAACCACCAATGGCAAATCCAACATTCATATTAATTGAACCTTTGGTGCTTGGGGTGTAGTTCGACATTCTAATGACTCTAAAATCAACACTCACGCGCGCTTTTCCAGTTTCATTGATCTTGTTACCATGAGTTAAATTACTACCATTCCATTGAATAGTATTTCCATATTCACAATTCATTGGTGCAAAATCGCCCTTGTCTTCTTCAGATTCAACCCAAATTGTATTGGTATCGAAGGCATCTGTGAAAGGTAAAAAAAAGTTATCTTCTTTCACTTGTTCTGCCCAAGATAAATCTCTATAGGCCTTATCTTTATGGAATTCTCCTACAGCAATATTGTTTGGAAATGCAACCCTAAAAGTTGGAATTTTCTGATAAACAATTTCCTCTCCGTCATATAATGGCTTTACATAATCTCTTAATAGTTCAACGTACAAATTTTGAAATTCTTCAGTTCTCGCCCATTCGTAATACACGGTGTGAATTGGTGTTTTTTGATCATTTTCACGTTTTAAAACCTCAATTTCAAGATTTAAATTTTCGAGAAGACCCAGATTCAAAAATTGTTCGAATCTAGCTTTAAAGTTTAATTTTTGAGAGTCAAATTTAATGGTTTTCATTTCTGTATAAATTGGTAGATTGATTGTATAATTTTTTTTCTATCTAATACGCGATAAACTTTTTCAAATTTTTCATGTTTTTCTTTTTGAAAAGTTGGTAAATAAATCATTGCTTCGGTTAATTTTTGGCTGAAATTTTCGTTATTCACATTCAAACCAACAGCAAACTCATTAATTATTTCGTCCGCATCTCCTGTTAAATTATTCATTACAAATGATTTACAAGCAAAATAATCATAAAGTTTGTAGCTCATCGAAATAAGTGCATTTGCTTTAAATAAATTGAGACATATGTCACACTTTTCTAAATATTGCATGAATTCTTGATAGCCAACATTACCAGTGATAAGATATGGAAGGTCATTTACTTTTGTTAATTTTTGTCTGAGTTCATCTTCCAAAACACCCCCACCCACAAGTATAAACCTTACTTTCATTTGTGTGCTTTGCATCGCCTCCAGAGTTCCATTTATCATGAGATCAAAATCGTAAAGATGTCCTAAATTACCACCATATCCTATCCAAATCTCGTCCAATGGTTTTGAAATCGGATTTAAAATGGTTTGACTATTTTCATTATCAAAACTTGTGCCAAGATAAAAATGTTTTACAGGAATATCTGTTACATACCTTCTTGCTATTGAAGCATAACTTCTATTTGCAGCACAGATAAAATCCGACATTCTATAAACTTTCGCAGACAGTATTTCCCATGGTTTGAAAATCCATTTGAGTTTATTGAATACCGAATTTATAGGAAACAAACCATCGGGCCACACATCGATGATATCGGTCACAAAAGTAATTTTATGCTTTTTTGCGTACCAACCAGCTATTAATCCTGAAGTTGGCGTTGGAAGCACACAATAAATAACATCTGGTTTTTCTTGAATGTCCCTCAAATAAAAATACAACCTGAAAGCAAATACCCAATGCGACCATATTCGGTTAAAGCTTAGGTTTTTACGATATTCAGGTACCTCAATGTAGTCTACATTTCTTATGTCGGGACCCACCCTTTTAGCTTTGTTATGATGACTAAAATTTGTGGTCACAATTTTCTTTGATTTAAAAGGAGAAAAATCATAAAGATTGTTTACCCGGTCATTGCTTTCTTCTCTGACTTTACCGAAAACCGAAATAATAAGAATACGTTTATCTCGCATTAGCCGACTTTGACTGAGAAATTAAAAACTGCAAATATTGATCGCCAATTTTGTCAATTGTAAGTTCCTCACTGATTTTTAAAGCATTCTGTGACATCATAGCATACTTGCTTTCATTTTCAATGATATTATTGAAGCTTTCTTTAAGAGCGTGAGTGCTTTTAGGTGGTAATAAAATACCATTGACTCCATGATTGATAATCTCACGCGGGCCTGCAACAATATCAAAACTGACACAAATCAAACCTGCAGCCATCGCTTCACACAAAGAATTTGGAAAACCTTCACTCACACTCGTTAATGCAAAAACTTTAGATTCTGCGAACTTCTGATCTAAGTTTAGTGTCTTGGCTTCTAAATGTATAAAATCTGATTTGATACTGTTTAAAATTCGCCGTTCAATTTTATGAGAATCAACCCCTTCCCCAATAATCAATAATTCCCAATCTTTTGTGTCTGCGGCTTCAAACGCTTCAATTAACAAATCAAACTGCTTAATGGGATGTATTCTACCAACAGCAATGATTTGATTTTTTCTTTGAATGTCAGGATAAAGTTTAACCTGACGGATGGCATTTGGTATAACATTTATTGGGGCTTTAATTCCAAATTTCTGAATCAATGACTGTTTCATTCTATCCGTTTGTGCAATAAATCCACTTGCTAAAGGATAAGTGAGCTTCCTAAATATATTTGTTGGAAATGCAATTTCTAATTCAGGACTTGCTCTGTCAGATACAATAATTGGAATATTTAAAAAAACTCCCGCCAAAAGCGTTTGGAAATTACAGTGTTCACCAAAACTGAGAATTACATCTGGCTTTTCTAAAATAAATTGCTTTCTGAAGAAAAAAACTACTTTCAAATAGTACAATAATTTTGCAACACCATCTTTTTTGAATTCAGGTTCGACTACTCTTATTTTCTCATCAATATGATAAAAATGTTTGAATTTATATTGAGTAACTACAGTTAATTGAACACCTGGTAAATTGCATAAATAATTAGAAATGTTAGCACTAGATCTTTCGAGACCACCAACTAAAAAAGATGTTGTTACAAATACTATTTTCAATCTTTCACTTTTATTAATTTCACGAAATTCTCCAAATCTAACTTTACATTTGATTCAATATTTCTACTTCTGCGTATTAGAAAAAAATCAACACCTAAAATTGGTACAAGTATCAATTTTGACAAGAGATTGATGATTGATAAAAAGAATTTTGACAACAATTTAAAATCTGTTTTTAAAAAAATCCAATAATATTTTACAGTATGCAATGAGTATTTCAGTAATTTAGATTTTGAAATCAGTCCAATTTCAGAGTAAATGTAAAGAACTTCTGAGATGTTTGTGTATTTCCTGTTTAGCAGATACCGATTGAAGAAATCCACATCTTCCATAATATCTAACTTTTGATTGTATCTCAAATTTGGATCCAAAAATCTCTTAAACATCACAGAGGGAGCAACAAAATTTAAATTTTGATAATTTACATGAAAAAAAACTTCGTTCTTATTGCCTCGAACATAGTTTACTTGCGACAAATCATCCAAAATACCAACACCACAACCTACCAAACTAATTTCCTGATTATTCTCGAGAAATTCCACCTGCTTTTGCAATTTAGTGGGCATATACAAATCATCAGAATCTAAGAATGCAACAAATTCTCCTTTTGCATTTTCTAAGCACTGATTTCGAGCATAACCCCGCCCCATGTTTTTTGCCAAATGAATAACTTTGAACCGCGCATCGGTGAGAATTAAATTATCTAAATACAATTTTGTACCATCGGTTGAACCATCATTTACAATAATCAATTCCCAATTTTCATATGTCTGTAATAGCAGCGACTTAATTGCTAATTCAATAGTTTCAATACCATTGAAAACAGGCATTAAAACACTCACAAGTGAGGAATTACTCGTCATATTCTTTCCACATTGATCATTTCTCCAAACTTGTAATCCCACTCTCGAGGAAGCATTTGATCGAATCCTCCACCGTGATATTGTGTAATTTCACCAAAATACAATTTCCCATCAACATCATAAAAATCAACCCTCACATATTGATAGTCCTTCGCAATTTTCTCAGCAAATTCAAGCATTAATGGAAATGTTTCAGGGGGATCTATTTCAGGGCCACGAAGAGTTGAATGATCGTAATATTTTTTATTCCAAGTGAAATTTAAGGGCTCCCATGAACGGCTATATATGTTCCGTTTGTTTATACCTTCTCTATCAACCGAAACATAAACAAATTCAACCTTTCCGTTAAAACAATTCAATTTATAATCATTCGGAATTTTACCCTCTTGAGTCAAAAGCAATTTTTCAACCACTATTCTCGGTTCAACATGTTTATATGGCCATTCACGATCTTCCCAATAATAGTTCATGCTCATCCAAAATTTTGCATCTACTTGCAATTTTTTAAAGTCAAACTCATCTTTATTTCGAATAATTCTAAAATTTCCAGAATCATGATTTGCTTTCACTATTACTGGATAATCGGGCAAATTGTCCGGCCTCAAATCTTCAACATTTTGAGTTTGCATGATCAAAGGAATTAAATAATTAGCTCCAAACTCATTCTCGAAAAAATCTCTCGCTTTATACTTATCTGAGAGATTGACATATTTCGGGTTTCGATCATAAATTTTGAAATATTGCATTTTCTCATTCAATGATTTCAGATTATTCCAATCCAAATCATACCCATGATAGAATTTAAATTTTTTCTTCAAATAATATTTATCCGGCCAAATATAATTTACGCATAATTTATAAATTTTTACAATAAATAAAAATAAATAAAAACCAACTCTACCTGTATATTTTAAATTAGAAAAAAAACGCTTCATTAACTCCAAATCAACTGTTTAAACCCGTATTTTTTTGCCCAAGCCTGTTCAAAGTTTTTCGAAATAACAATACCAGTTTCACAAAAATCTAACAAAGGCAAATCCGTAATACTATCAGTATAACAAACAATTCCTTGTCCATTTTCAATTCCTTTATCCACCAACAATTTTATTTTATGATGATAAAGGCAATCTAATCCTTTTATTTTCCCTGTACAAATATTGTTTTGAAATTCAATTTTTGTTGAAAATAAATGAGGGATGTTAAATTCGTTACAAAAGAAATCTAGATAAATTGAATATCCACCCGAAACAATATAAATCACATCATTATTCAACTGATAATTACGCATTAAGTGCAAAACTGGATCAATTGTATTGGGTTTGATTCTTTGTAAATAGAACTGTTCTGCAAATTCAATCAATTGAGTTTTACTGAAACCTTTTAATTGATATAATTTTATTCTTTTCTCAATAGAATGATATGGAAACAGTTTATATAAAATCAAAATAATTTTTGTCTTGATTAAAAATGTCAAAATCCATTCAAGAAATTTCATTCTGGGATGGTTCAATTTTCTCCGAACAAAATCAACGTAGGCATCTGCAGTTTGAAAATTGACCAATGTTTCACAGAAATCAAAAATTACAATATTTTGATTCAATTTTTCTGCCAAAATTCAGTAATTTTATCTTGTACAAATTGCATTTGTTTTACATTACCAATTGTGATCCTGAGGCATTTATTTAGCAAAGAACTATGAGTTAAATTTCTCAAGAAAATATTATTGAACTCCATAAATTCAATGAATTTATTTTTAATTTCATCAGATTCAAACTTAATTAAAATAAAATTTCCGTGTCCGTTGAAAGGAATAATTCTCTGGCCATTTTTAGAAAGAAAATCGATAAATTTTGCTTTTGCAGTTTTTACTTCCTCAACATAGTTTTGCATATATTCAACATCCGATAATGCAGCAATTGTAGCCTCCTGCGAAAATGTAGTGAAATTCTTAGGATTGCGAATTTTTGAGATATTGCGTATAATTTCTTCCGACGAAATGAGATATCCAATTCTAAAATTTGCCAAAGCAAAAGCCTTCGACAAAGTTCGTGTGATCAATAAATTCGAAAACTGATGGGCAAAATCCTTCACCGAATGACCGCTAAACTCTGTGTAGGCTTCATCTATAAGGAAAAGCACATTTGGAAATTTCAGTAACAGGCTTTCGATATAATCCGTTGAAATTAAATTTCCTGTGGGGTTATTTGGATTACAGATGTATACCAATTTAGGGTGAATATTTTCTATTTTATTCTCAAAAAATTCTACATTTAACTCAAAGGTTTCCGAATAATTAAAATATTCTGTTTTGGCTCCGTGTGATTCACAAGTTAATCTAAAATTATCATAAGTTGGACCTAATAACAATACTGTATCTTTCTCGCTTAAGAATACTGTTGCTATATACTCATGCAAAGCATCAGAGCTCGGGAAATACTGGAGATTTTCCTTTTTAACCTGGGCATAATTGCAGAGTTTTTCATGCAATACTTCACTATGCGTTGCTGGGTATAAATTATAGAAATTTGGACCGCTTACAAGTTCTAATATCCGTTTTTGCACCATAGGACTTGGTGGCACGGTTGCTTCATTCCAATCAAGTTTCAGTACTTCAGCACGTTCGGAAGATGCTACTTCCCAAATTTTGTGACTTGCCACCTTATAAGGTTGTAAGTCTAAAATGTGTTTATTTTCAAAAGCCATCAAAGATAATTTTCTAATTGGTCGGTAGAAATAAATTCTAAATCCGGCCATTTTTGTAACATTTTTTTTATTAATTCTTCTAATTTCTTATGGAAATTCATTCTATTTTTTTCATCGAGTCCACCAACAAAATTAATTCTGTGCGTTCCAATGATAGCAGGTTTTCCCCATCTAAATGCAATTTCAATTCGCTTTAAACATGTATCTACATAATCCATTTGATCGTTTTCAAATACTTCAAAAAATGCATTCCGCACCAGATAGCGCTGACCAAATTTATTTTTATCACCCAAAAAATGCCATGTTAAATGATACTTTTCATCACCCAATGTTGGAATATATTGATTGAATATACCTTGAATGAAATTGACCCCCAAATCACTCGAAACTTTTTCAATGTTATTTCCCCAAACGTAACATGGAGCAATCATTGATTTTGATTTATATCCAAAAATCTTTTCGAACTGTTGATAGCCAGATATGAAAATATCATTCATTAAATCAACCTCAGATTCAGTTTGATAATCAAATGCGGCCATTAAATTTTCACGATGTCCACCACCATTATCATCTAAGCAAAAAACACCAAAATCAAATGATTTTCGGGATACTGAATCATCAATATTCAACCTTCTCATCCATTGGGTAACATGAATATGTTCTCTACCATGAAATTGAGGCCTTATTAATCCAGATTGTTTTCCCTCTAAAATTAAGTTCAAAACACTCTGATTATCAGCTTTTTTTTCATAGGTTTTTTCAATAGATTCGTAATGATATTCTTGAAATTCACTGCGTTTAATTTGTTCAAAATCCGGATTCGCCGTTAAAAAATTGGTTGTAATAACAGGCGTTCTACCATTGCGATCTTTATATTTAGACAACAAATCATACAGTGAAATCAAATCATCAGAGCTTTCTAAAGTATCGATTAAATTAAATTTGTTTTTTTTATCCATCAATCCCAAACGAAGCAGTTCGTCTTTCGTTGATTTGTCTGGAATTCTCTCTGCTCCCCAATCGTCTGACTCAAAAATTACCAATTTTCGATTAACCTTTGTACCAGGAATCGAAATTAAATTTTGTTTAAGTTTATTTATTAATTTCAATTTTTATCGAAATAATCAAATAATTTAGGCGTATTCGTAAACTCAATATCTGGCCATTTTAGAAGCATCAATTTTATGAGTTTATCCAATTGTTTTAAACCAAAATCTCGATTGTCGGCATTTCGATCACCCACATAATTTACCCTATGCGTACTAATCACAGCAGGTTTACCATATCTAAATGCTAACTCAATGTCCCTCAAACACGAATCAACCCAATCTTTATCTCTTCCAGAAGGCTCAAAAAAGCAATTTCGCTTAATAAATCTCTGTCCAAACTTGTTCTTCATTCCCATATATCGAAAATGTTTAGAGGTCTTACCATTTCCCAAAACCTCTAATTGTATTGTATCAGATGAAATTAATTTGATTCCACAATGAGCCAATATTGGTAACAATTGATTGTTCATTGGTCCATTTGGAGGGACAAAATATTCGGCTTTATATCCAAATGTGCTTTTAAACAATTCTAAACCATTTTGAATGATCTCCTTTTGTGAAGTTATATCTCCGGGGTATTCTAAATCGAATGCCGCTTGATAAAAAATATGATTAGGATGCGTGTTGATTTGTCCCCATACCTCTTGTTCAAACGCTATTCTAGAATCACCAATATTATTTTGCAAGGCTCTCATCCAAACTGCTACATTTAGATGTTCCCTTCCATGAAATTGAGGAAGAAAAATTCCTTCTGAAATTCCTTTAAAATATAAATCAAGCACATTACCCTTGTTATAATGGTCAAATGATTCTTTCAGATTAAGGGAAAAATAATGTTGGTAACCAGATTCTTTTATTTTTTTAAAATCTGGATTAGCCACCAACGAGAGTGGAGTGAAAGTAACAGGATTGTTTAGATGATCTTTATGCGAAGTGAGTAATTCAAATAACAGTTCGAGATCATGGGTGCTCTCCAAATTATCATAAAGATTGTATTGATCTGAACCCGGAAATTTTAATTGAACTCCTTTTGCTTCAAGAGCTTGATAAGCACTATTATTGGGAATTCTAAACGAGCCCCAATCATCGGATTCAAAAATGACGATCTTAGAGTGAACCTTGGGACCAAAATTTTTAATCGTATTTAAAATATATTTTTTCACGCGTTACGAAAGAAGAGATTTAATTTTGCGGCATTCATACGAAAGTCAAAATGTTGAGTTACCGTATTTCTCGCATTAAAATTCAACCCATTCATTTGAATCTGATTAGATAGCAATTTTTTGATGAGATTTAATAAATCTTGGTCGTTATTAGATTCAAACTTCAAACAATTTTGAGAATCTTCTAGAAACTGATCCATCGCATTGTTTGTAGAAACCAATAATGCTTTTGAAAAATATAAATATTCAGATAATTTAGTTGGGAAATTGTAATCATTCTGAAGATTTATTGGTTTGTTGATGATGAGAAATGCGGCATTTTTGTACAAATTAAATAAACTTATATCATCTTGATAACCAATAAAATGAACAAAAGAATGGAGGTCGTAAGTTGTTAAAATTTGATTTATTGAATGAGATAAAAGCGGAGGTATTCCATCTAATGTAATGTAAAGATGAATTTTATCATCTTCTTTTACTTGTTCGAGATTAAATTTTCCAATTGCCTTCAAATTGGTACTAAATCCATCCTTGTATTCACTTAAATTACTTGCATGAACGGTGTATTTTTGTTTGTGAGGTTGAGCTGATTCTATACTATCTAAAGAATTAAAATACTGAACATCACACAGAATTGGAATTTCAACCACTCTAATATTTGGCACTAATTTTTTGATGTATTGAGTTAATTTGGGCGAAATAGAAATTACCCCAAAACAATTTTTATAAATTAAATTTTCCGTTAAAAATCTCCTGTACCTTTTATAACCATTTAGGTCATCAATAAAATTACCACCTTGGCTAGAATAAGGAAATTCATTTAATTCCAAAATTAATCTCTTGGAAAAAAGTTTTGCAAAAAGTGTAATCACGAGCAATGGAAAAATCGACATTGCTGCCACAAATATCACATCGAATTGACTTCTGTTTTGATATAAAAAGTACGTCCACTTTAAATCTTGAATGTAATAAGATAACTTCCTGACTAAAATATTTGAAGAGACATTTCTATTCCAAAGCGTAAACAATTGATATTTCTTTGAATTATCATTTGACTTTGGTAAACGTGGCACAAGTACCTTAACATCAAAATCATTCTCCAACATCTCAGTGTACATTCTCAATCGAAATGCCATTGCATATCCGTCAGGGAATGTACCTTCATGTAGAAAAATCACCCCTTTTCTATGACTCATTTAAATTCTTTAATACTTTACAAGGATTACCAGCAGCGAATACATTATGAGGAATATCTTTTGTTACAATGCTTCCTGCACCAATTACACTGTTTCGCCCGATTCTCACGCCTTTTAGAACCTTTACACCCTCACCAATCCAAACATTATCCTCTAATATGATTGATTTTGAATCACCAGCTCTTGGATCTTCCAAATGCCAATCTCCATCCATAATCAAACTATTTGCACCAATCATCACATCATTTCCAATAGAAACATGATGAAAACAATTGATCACTGTTCCGCTGAGACCACAATTATTTCCAATTTTCAACTTTGCGTTTGGATTCAAAGTCGATATTATGCAGGGTCGATTAATTCCAATAAGGTTTGAGAACCTACTTGATCGAAAAACATTATTGCTCCCAATATCAATATCAGAATGCTGTTCCTTATGAAATTTTGTATACCCATAAAACTGATTTCCATTCAACATTTTTATTTGCTTCAACTGATTTAAAATGTAAATGAAAAAAGTACAACATATCTTGATCCATTGTAATCTTCGGAAGTTGATGTGATTGATTATCCTGTTAATCATTCCGTGTTCTATTTAATATTTGTTTATATGAAGAAAACAACTGTTCAATAATCATGTCTTTATCATGAAATTTCAAAGCAGATAATCTAGCCTGAGTTCCAATATTATTTCTTAGTTTTTGTGATTCTAATAAAGATAAAATAGATCCAGTTAACATAAAATAGTCACCTGCTGCAAATAATAATCCTGAGTGATTTTGACTTATCATTGATGCAACACCACCAACATTCGAAGCCACACAGGGCAATCCTAATATCATCGCTTCGCTTAAACTATTCGGACTATTCTCGATATAGGAAGTGAATACAAAAATGTCTGCGTCAACTATTTCAGATTGTAAACTCTGCTCATCACAAAATCCAATAAATTTAAGTGAATCTGGTAACTTTTGAATTCCAAATTTATTTAATGATAAAAGCACAATTTCGTCATTCTTTGATAACCCAGCCAATTTCCATTCATGCCTTATTCCCAATTTATTTAATTGATTCACACAGCCAATAATGACATCCAAACCTTTATTTGGTGTATTAGAGCAAATTGAAAACAACTTCAAAGTATCACCAATATCATAATTGCTTTTGGGGTTAACTTCATAAAATGAATCCCTCAAAACTTCATTCAACTTAAAATATTCAGAATTTGGGGCAAAAACCCTGCTCACAGAAAAATCCCAATGAGTTCTGCCGAAGAAATATTTAATTTCACTCAAATATTGATTTTCAATGAGTGATCTCTCATACAAGTCAATATTCATTTTTTCAAAAAAACCTATTCCAAATAAATGGTATAAAATATTTCTGTTTTTAACTTTTTTCAAAACTTCTGATGAAAAACCTCCATTAAAAGCTGCATAAACCGATGATGCGATACCTTGTATGGACAAAACAACTGGAATATTTGTTCGATCAATGACCCTAACAAAATCATTTTCACTTCCATGAATATGTATCAAATTGGGCTGAACATTATCAATAACGTCGATCAAATATTCAACACTTTTAATCGATAAAAACTTCTTTTTTAAGAGTTTAACCAACCTTTGGAATGTATTTTGAGGAATAAAAATAGGGTGATACCAAGTATTTTGATAAAAGAAAGAATCCATTTTTTGGTGATGATAAAATGCAACATGCAATTCACAACTCTGATTCACCAATTTTTCAAGCGATAACATCCAACCACCGCTTGCATGGCTTTGATTTAGATAACCAATTGCACCGCAAGGGGTATTTGTAAACCAGAGTATTCTCATTCTATTTTGGTAGTCAAGATTCTAGGTGTAAATAAATAATTGAGAATATCTAAAATTAAATATTGATAAAAAAGTGTACCCATCCAACTTCCTACTGTATGATGAGAGAAAATAGATTGCGTCCAAAGGTATAAAAATATTGCAAAAGGGAACATTGAAATAAGATAATTATCATTATCGGCAAGAACAAATCTTGTAAAAACAAATTCGGTAAGAAAACAAAAGACGAAGATTGCGATGAAGGTACCATAATAACCAAAATCATCATAAACATTCAGAAAAATAGTGGCGGTGGTATTTTCCCATTCCAGACCTCTGGCACCCAATTCAACCGCTTCTGGCAGTTTAAATCCGTAGTAACTCGCAAGACCAATAGGAGCATTGTACAATTGCGAAATAAATGGAATATTGAAAAACAATATAAATGAAAATGTTTTCTCACCCATTTCCAGTTCAGGCGTTACACTGTCTTCTTTTCTGAGTTGATATCCGGGATAATGGTCTGTAAGATATTGTACAATTCCCGAGATAGGTACCAAGGCAGGATAATCTTTCCATTTCTCAAATGAAGGATCATAATCTGTACTTTCTGCTCTTAATTGATTTATCAATGTAGAATACAATGAAAATCCAACTAATGCAATTGCCATAAAACCGCTCATTCTTTTTAATAAATACAACTGACCGTTTTTCATGGTCGATAATGCAATAAATAGACCCGTTGAAAAGTAAATCAAAGCATAAATTACTCCCGCCCTACCGCCGGAAACCACTGTGCCTAAAATCATAGTAAGCGTTGGCAAATAGTAATAAAATTTAATCTTCTCAAAACTTTTCTCAACAATGGCTTTTGTGATTTTAAAAGAGGTATACGTAAGCAATACGAGATTTGCTGACTTCGCAATATTGAATAATAATGTGGCAACCCCAATTTGAGACACCATTTTCTGATTTTTCAGCATTTCAGCACTTCCGGCGGCTCTATTACTAACGATGTCTGATCCACTTTTATACCAGTTAATCAGTACAACTGAAAACAAAATAATGCTCAAATATTTAAGGAGTTTTTCTTCAATTACAAATTTAAAATTCATTTGATGATCTTTAATTTTAGCGGATTTAAACCAACCAAAAAACAAAAGACAAATGGAAGTAAAATCAACATATACCATCAATTCTATTACATCCTCAGGATTAAAAATTATAAACGTAAATCCAATGTTTAAATAAAGAATAAAAGATAAAAAACTACCAATCCAAACGGTTACAAACCAGAATCCCGGATGTAACAAAGATTTATACCCATATTTTACAAATTGCATCACCAAGGTCAGCAATTGAATAAACGTCGAAATCCATGCAACAAAATATAAATTATTAATGTCTAGATTGTTCATTACAAATTTCGAATTTCCTTGAACACTTTTACAGGGATGTAAATTAATCCAATTAAAGATGATAAAATTAACCCCATTACAACCCCTGTCGAATTATTAAAAAAATTTGTTAAATAGTAAGCAGAAAATAAAAAAATGCATACACCTATAGGCGACAAAAAAGCAACAACGCCAAGTTTACCAATTCCGTTGTAAATATTGGTGTAAGGCTGCAAAAATAAATTGACCGATGTATAAATCGCAATCCAAAATACTAAACCTCCATTTATTGAAACTTTATTGCCAATCCAAAGGCCATAGATCGATTGCGAAAATAAGAACAAAATCCATGTAATTGAGATGAGTATTAAGGCATAGAAATTGAATTTTCTTAAAATTTGCCTTAACCATTTTTTGTCGGATTGAACAAATGCTTGAGTTACTAAGGGAGTAATTGGATTGCACAATACACCCATTACAAGTAAGGGGATATTGAAAATACTGTTCGCCAAATTGTACTCAGTTGCATGAGATGGATTTAAAAGTTGCGATAGAATAAATGGAATACTCGCGAAAATGATCAATGCAGTTAATTGAATTAGAAAGAAATGAAAACTAATTTTCATCAGTGGTTTGATAAATGGCAAATCAAACTCACTCCATCTTGGCATAAAAATACGATTATCATGGAAAATAAACCATAAAAAGTATATTAAATAAAGAATATTGGGAATCCATACTACAGAAAAACCAACTGTACTTAATTCAATCATTTCAGACGATAAAACACTTCTAATATACAAGAAAATAATGCCTAAAATATTACCTGTGAGTAACAATGCATTTGAAACATGAGTATATCCTTTAGCTGTTTCTAAAACCACCGGTATTTGAAAAATAAATCTAAAAATAATACCACTAAAAACGATGTTGAAAATATTAGAAAGTTGGTTCTCAGAAATTTTTTTCGTATTGAATAGACTCTGAAAATTCAATTGTGTTTCAAATAATTTAAAAATTATGAAAATCAATAAGAAAAATAAAAATAAAAATGAAAAAACATTGAATATGTACTTCCTTGCATCATTCTGATTTTGGTTAATGTAAAGTTCAGAAAGCTTGTTTCTTAAACCATTTGTTATTCCCAAATCAAAAACAGAGATCCAATTTACAACATTTAGTAAAGTCAACCATACCCCATATTTCTCTTGTTGCATAATATCCAATAAAAGCGGCACCTGAATCAATGTGATCATTATACCACCACCACGGATAATCAATGACCAAAACACTTGCTGCTTGAAAATTGAATTTTTATCCAAAATAACGTCTAAAAAACAGTTTGTAGATTAACCTCAACATTACTTTTGGTACAAATTTTATAAAATAATTTTTCTGCACCATATCACCGTAAATATTATATTGATTCTCTAAAATATATTCAATTTTAGCATTTTCATTATACGCAAACAAATTAATAATAACACTGTATGCCTTTAATATACTTTTATTTTTTAAATAATCATTATTTCTAAATATCTCTCTCAACCTAAAACCATATATATATGACATACCAATGAGTGCCCTCACTGAAGTTTCGCTATTTTTGGAATCATTGTTATCATGATTTCCCCGAGTTACCAAAATTTGATTGTTTCCATAAAGATTAATTTTTCGAACCTCGGAATACATCCAAATCCAATCTGAGCATGAATGAAATTTTTCTTGAAATCCGTCAAACTTAGCCCTTTTAATTGCAGAAGTAAAAATTGGAAATGACAAACCAAAATCAGCCCCATATTTCAGAACCTCCAGATTATTTTCATAGTAACCAAATGGAATATTATGATTGTGTGATAGTAATTTTTTTAATCCGAAATCATATATATCGAAATTCGTGTAATATAAATCAATATCCGGGAATTCGCTTAAAGCTTGAATGAACTCTTCAACATATGTTGGTTTTAAGATATCGTCATCAGAAAGAATAATTGCAAATTCAGTTCTTGCTAACTCAATGCATTTATTCCAATTTGCAAATACACCAAGATTATTTTCGTTTCGAGAATATTGAATATTATTTAACTCACAATAATCTCTAAATTTATAATGCGAGGAAGCATTGTCAGAAACCAAAATTTCACATTTAACTGTTTGATTTAAAGCAGATTGTATCGCTGTTTCAAAATAATTATACCTTTCATAAACAGGTATGCAAATGGTTATTTTACTCATGGGTTGTGTTTCGTAATATAACGTAATAGCCCCTCATGTAAAGTTATTTTCGCAGACCAATTTGGAAGCAAAACTCCACCATTCCAAGGCTCCATTACTTCCCTTTTTCTATATGGTTTACCACCCCATACAACATTGATCTTCATTCCTGACAATGATTCAAAGAGTATTATGATCTCTTTTATAGAATAAGCATTTGGACTAGCAACCTTATATTTTAAATGGCAAGATTTTCTTTTATTCAATACCAAATCCAAAGCTTTTGAATATGCACAACATACATCAGTGATATGAACAAGATTCATTTTTTGATCACCAGGAGTTAAACTCAGTTCACTTCTATTTTTTGCAAATTGATAAAGCAAGTTGATGAGTTTTGGCCTCTCATCATTTTCACCATATGTATCAAATAACTTTAATGTGATTACTTTAAAATTCTCAGCTCTTACATAGTAATCAATCAATGCTTCATAGGATTGTTTTGTGGCTGCATATAAACTCACCGGATTGAATGAGGAATTCTGGAAATGTTGCCAAGAAGTTCCTGTATTAATAAAACATTTAATCCCCGCTCTATGCATTGCTTCTAGCAGCTGACAACCAAATAATATATTACTTTGAATCAATTCATCAATTTGGTGTGATTCGTGTTCTGCAATAAATCTTGATGCCAAATGTATCACACAACTTGGTTTGTTAGACATCAAAAAAGCTTGTAATTCATCGATGTTATTTTTATAGAAAAAAACTTTCAACCCTTTATTTGAAGTATCAACTTTGCTTAAATCACTGTTCTCTCTTAAAATTAGGTGAACTTCGTAACCCGAAATTAAAAACCAATTTGTAAGATTAGATCCTACAAATCCAGTTCCTCCTGTAATTGCTATTTTTTGCAAATCAAAATAAATTGTTGGTACAAAATTCGTCCATTGAAATAAAATTTTTATCTCTATCGGAAATTATTGGATTTTCAATTCCCCAATCAAAACCAAACGAATCATATTTAATGCCATTGTCAGATTTCATATCATATATCGTTGATACATTATACACTGCCACTGAATTATCAGACAATGACAAAAATCCGTGGGCCATTCCTTTAGGTATAAAAATAGACATACAATTTTTTTCTGAAAGTTCAATCGAAAAAGACTGTCGGTACGTCGATGAATTTGGCCTTAGATCAACCACCACATCTAATATAGAACCACAAGCCACATAAACCAATTTCTGATGATCATGCGGCGGATTTTGAAAGTGCATTCCCCGAATAACATTCTTATTAGAATTTGAAAAATATGATTCAACTGGACAAAAGTGAATTTCGTTTTCTTCAAATAGCAATTTGTTAAACGTTTTTACAAAATATCCTCTATTGTCGTTAGCTTGAAAATTATGAATAACAGTTAACCCGTCAATAGGAGTTTTTTCGAATTCAATTTTCCCTGCCACTTAATTACTCTTTATAAACCCTTTAATAGTGTTTACCATGTATTCGAAATGCATTTCACTCAAACCCGGCCATACTCCTAACCAAAATGATTGGTTCATCACCAAATCACAGTTTGTTAAGTTGCCTACTATTCTGTGATCAACATTTGTGTAAGCCGGCTGTTTCAACATATTCCCTCCAAAAAATAATCGAGTTCCTATTTTCTTCGATTCCAAATATTGAACCAGTTCATTTCGATTAAATTTACAATCTGAACGCACAGTCAACATATAACCGAACCAAGATGGGTCAGAGTTAACCGTTGCCTCAGGTAAAATAAAATACTCCTCTAATTCCTTCATCATAGAATTTAGTATCCGATGATTTTCCCTCCTTTTCGCAACAAATTGATCTGCCTTGCGTAATTGATTTAATCCTATTGCAGCCTGTGTGTCCGTTACCTTCAAATTAAATCCAATATGACTATAGGTATATTTATGATCATAACCGCATGGCAACTCACCCAATTGCCAATCGAATCGCTTACCACAAGTATTGTCTTTTCCAGGTTCACAATAACAGTCTCTCCCCCAATCTCTAAAGCTCCATGCCGGTCTCAATAATTTAATGTTATTCACTAAAACCGCCCCTCCTTCTCCCATTGTAATATGGTGTGCCGGGTAAAAAGAAACAGTTGCCAAATCCCCAAATGTTCCCGTCTTTTGACCATTGTATGTAGCCCCTAATGAATCGCAATCATCTTCAATTAACCAAAGATTATATTTTTCAGCCACTGCTTTTACAACAGCTAAATTAAATGGATTACCCAATGCATGAGCAATCATAATTGCTTTGGTTTTAGAAGTTACTGCCTCTTCCAATAATGTAACATCAATGTTGTAAGTGGGAATGTGTACATCCAAAAAAACAGGTACACACCCAAATTGTATCATTGGGTTGATCGTTGTTGGGAAACCCGCCGCTACTGTTATGACCTCATCTCCAGGTTTAATTGCTCGTTCTCCCAACTTTGGACTAGTGAGAGTGTAAAATGCCACCAAATTTGCAGATGACCCTGAATTCACCAATACCGACGCCTTACTGCCAAAATATGAAGCAAAATCTTTTTCGAAATCTTTTGCATATCGGCCCGTAGTTAGCCATGCATCAAGTGTAGCATCTACTCCATGCAATATATCGTCAACATCTAATACTTTCCCTGTTACAGGAATATAATTTTCACCCGGCACAATATTCTGATGGATATTTGCCGTTATAATTTCTGATAATTTAGTTTTTAAATCTTCAGATTGAATGTTTTTATAATTAAAGCTCATTAGAGAAAAAAGAATAAATATTTAGATTTGTTATTTGTTCTGCATTCGAAGAATCCAATTCACTATACCACAGGGCTGTCTCTTTAATTGCCCTCTCAGTGTTCCACTTTGGATCCCATAACAATTGCTTTTGAGACTTACTAATGTCTAACATCAATAAATTAGCCTCATGCAAAATTTGGTCCGGCTCAATATCAATTTCTGCTTCCATTCCAAATGTTCGATAAAAGATATTCGCTACCTCAGAAACTGTTTTCTCCTCCCCATTTTTAGGTCCAAAATTCCATGCACTTGTGTATGTATGTGGAACGTCCATCATTTTAACGGCTAAAGTCATATAGCCCATAATTGGGTCCAAGACATGTTGCCATGGACGCACTGCAAACGGATTCCTCATCTTCATTTTTTGCTTGAGGGATATTGACCTTACCAAATCTGGTATCAAACGATCTTCAGACCAATCTCCCCCACCAATTACATTTCCTGCCCTAGCACTTGCAACCTGGATTTGTCCATCATAGAAAAACGACTTTCTGTAGGAATCTATGATGAGTTCTGCAGCCGCTTTACTTGCAGAATATGGATCATGTCCCCCTAAAGAATCTAACTCGTTATAAGCATAATGTTCTTCTTTGTTGCGATAAACTTTATCTGTAGTGATGCAAACTACCGCGCAAGATTTATTTAATTTTTTGCACGCTTCTAACAAGTTTGCGGTTCCAAGAACATTTGTTTGAAAAGTTTCAATGGTGTGATGATATGAATACCTCACCAAAGGCTGAGCAGCCAAATGAAAAATCACATCGGGCTGAAATGATAAAATATGATTTTCGATTTCTTCAAAATGATTGATGTTGGCAAAAACACTCTCAAACTTTTGATGATGACCGAGTAAATGAAATAAACTGGGTTCAGTATTTGGAGGTAGAGAAAATCCTTTCACAATTGCTCCAACCTGTAATAGCAATTGGGAAAACCAAGCTCCTTTAAACCCTGTGTGCCCAGTAATGAAGACTTTTTTATTCTTAAATTGTTTTAAAATCGGATTTATTTCCAAGTCTTCCATGGAGCTTTATTTGATTGCCACAAATTTTCTAATTCGTATTTGTCTCTCAAACTATCCATAGGTTTCCAAAACCCATCATGCTTAAAAGCTTTCAACTCATTCATCTCTGCAATTTTTTCCAACGGATCTTTTTCAAAGATGGTATCATCTCCATTGATAAAATCGAATATTTTAGGCTCACAAACAAAAAAACCAGCATTGATCCATGCGCCATCACCTTTAGGTTTCTCAACAAATTTTTGAACACTGTTGTTATCATCAATTTCCAAAGAACCAAATCTTCCAGTAGGTTGTATTGATGTAACAGTCAATAATTTACCACTTTGTTTGTGAAATTCCACCAACTCTTTTAAGTTAACGTCACTCACACCATCTCCATATGTCAGTAAAAAGGGTTCATTTCCAATGTATGGTTGAATTCTTTTGATTCTCCCACCTGTCATTGTATTGACACCTGTATCAATCAAAGAAATTTTCCATGGTTCGGCGGTCGAATTATGAATTTCTGTTGTATTATTTTTCAAATCTATGGTAAGATCGGATTGATGTCTGAAGTAATTTGCAAAATACTCTTTAATCACATATCCCTTGTAACCTAAACAAACAATGAATTCATTAAAGCCATACTGACTGTAAATCTTCATGATGTGCCATAAGATGGGCTTCCCTCCTATTTCAACCATAGGTTTTGGCTTGGTATCTGTTTCCTCAGATAATCTAGTTCCCAATCCGCCGGCCAATAAAACGACTTTCATTTAATTAATTTTTGATTTTTGAAGTGTGGTGTGAAGTACTAAAAGTAATAGATAAAAAATAAATATATAATTATAAACCACATATCTGTAGCCAATAATATTTACGATGGTTACAAGCGATTGATTTAACAATAATGCAAACAAAGCAATAAAAACAAGAAGAAAAATAATGTCTCTTTTTTTGAAGTATTGTATCAATGAAAATATCAACACGAAAACCGACATTATGAAAATCAACCAATTGTTGTATCCGTTAAGTCTGAGTAGATTGAAGTAAAAAACAATATTTTGTTTGATGTTTCTTTTGAATAATAAAAAAAACATGTGTTTTCCTTTCTGATCAAGTTGCACATATTGATCGTTAAGATTGAGACTTTTAAGTTGGTCCAGAAAGTAAGGCTTGATGGTTCGATGCGCAATTACATCAAAATACAATGTATACAAATATTGCGGACTATTGCCCAATAGAGTATCCATCTTCTGATGGTCAATATACTTATTTAAAAGTTGCGTTTTTAAAAAAACGAAATCCTTTCGTTCTTGTTTATCCTCAAAAATTACCGAATCCGACAGATTAGATTGAAACAATACTGAAGGCAAAATTTGCATTCCTGTATAAGGTGTGGCAATAAAATGATTGTGTTTTACTAAATGATAATACCTGTCAACCAAAGTATTGAGCAATAATGGAATGAGTAACGCTAATGTATAAAGCCATTTTTTTGGTGTTTTAGATAAAAACAACCAAACTGCCAAAGTTGGTATTAAAAAAATAAACTGATTTCGAATGGATATCAGCACTGTTACAAAAACAATCAGCACAATAAAATTCTTGATAGACAATCTTTCACTACTGTCAATTATCTCCAAGAATTTAGATAGAAATAATATAAAAATGGGAATTGCCAATGCCTCAGAAATAACCGCATTCGAAAAATTTGCAATGATGATGCAACTGAAAACAATATAGCCAAAATAAATAAGATGATTTTCGAAAATAAACTTCCTTGTTTTCGCAAAATAAACTAAGGCAAATACGGTGAGCGCCATTTGAACGAAAATGGCGACACTGAAATTTTTTTGATCACTTAATAAATCTAGGAAAAGAGGATAAATGGCCGACCTAACAATATGGTTATCGATGTAACCGTATGAATCGATATACAAAATGATTCCAGATTTGAATGCAAAAAAAACAGAGAAAAAAGAGAAAATTAGGGTCAATTGAATATTGCCCCTTTTCATAATAAGGTTTTGTATCATTTTCTACGAAGTAAGTTTTTCAAAACAAATGCATAACCGGTTTTATTGCGAGAACCATAATAACCATAAGCACCATAGCCATAGCCATACCCATAACCATAGCCATATCCATAATACGAGTTGCCGTATTTCTTACCTGTCCATATCCCTTTTGCTTTAATGCCGTTGAAGATAATCATTGGCTGCTTGAAATTGTCGTGAATTGTGTGTTTGTCAATAATATTTGCAATCGCTTCTTTCGGAGTTACATCTTGACGAACCATAAAAATTTGGATATCCGTTTTTGGTGCTATAATCAAAGCGTCTGTAACCAAACCCAACGGCGGTGTATCAATGATAATGATGTCGAAATCTTTCTTTAACTCCACCAACAACTCATCAAAAGCATCTCCATCAATTAGTTCGGAGGGATTCGGTGGTACAGGACCACTTGGTATAATAGATACATTTTCAAAATTGGTTTTGATAATCACATCCTCCAATTTTAAAGATTTCGCCAAATAGTTCGACAAGCCTTTACTTCCAGAAATTTCAAAGGCTTTGTGCAAAACTGGTTTACGCAAATCAGCACCAATCAACAACACTTTTTTTCCTGATAAACTGTATGATAATCCTAAATTTAGCGTTAAAAAACTCTTTCCCTCATTCGGAATCGAAGAGGTTACCATGATGACCTTTGTTTCCGATGCAAATTTGTAATATGAAAGTTTTGTTCGAATGCTTCGTAATGTTTCACTCAAAAAACTCCTATCTTTTGCCCCGATTACAAATTTTCTCTTTTCTTTATCGAATATCAATTCTGCTACAATTGGAACCTTAGTAAAATCAGTTATATCCTTCTTCACCAAAACCTTTGGGTTCAGCAAAATTCTGAAAGCAAAGAAAAAAAGTGGAATAAATAAACCATAAGTAAACCATTGTCCATAAATGAGATTTGACTTTGGAGAAATTAATGTACCACCATAGGCCCATTCAATAACACGTATATCAGAAACTGTTGATGCATATGAAATTGCAGATTCTTCACGTTTTTCAAGAAGATATGTATAAATTTCATTTTTTACATTTTGTTGTCTGCTAATATCTACCAATATTCTTTCGTTTTTTGGCAGCCCTTTAAATTGAACCTTGTTTTTGTCGAGTTCAATATTCAGCTGCTTTATTTTGGTGTTTAAATTACGACGTGTACTTTGAATATTTTCTTTGATACTCAATTTTAAATTTTGTATTTCATCAAATATTGCATTGTATTTCTCATCTTTTGAACCAGAGACTTTTGCTAATTTATTTAGTTCGAACTCAAGATCATATAAATTATTTAATAATGAAACCATAAGCGGTTCTTCAAATCCCATTAACGATGGTGCTGCACCAGGATTTGTTCCTTTGCCATTTATATAATTTTCGATATTATCGAGAATAGATAATTGTATTTTTGCTTTTGAAATCTCTAAATCTGTATTACGTACAACCTCTAAATAACTCTCTGCTTGTGAACTAATGTTCATCAATCCTGTCTCCTCTTTAAAGTTTTCAATATTCTTTTCAACACTCGCTAACTCATCACTCAATAATTTTAATCGATCATTGATGAAATTCAAAGTGTATTGAGCAATCTCGCGCTTTTCATCAACTGCATTTGAAGTGTAAACTCGAATAAACTCATTCAAAATATCTCTTCCTAAAACAATATTCTCTGTTTTAAAACGCAGACCCATGATTGTAGTTTTTCGACCCGTTGAACTCACAATCAATGAGGCCAATAATGAATTAATTTCACTTTCAATCGAATTAAACTGCAATGTGTAATTTTCTAATTGTGTGCTATTCAACCTGCTTGAATCAATGCGCAAATAGAATTTTAATTTCCTGATTGTTATCAATTGATTTACAGGATTGTAAATCTTTCCATCAATTTTCACCTTCGGATTTTTGCCTTTAATGATCGACATTTCCAATTCCTTCGATGTAGGCATTGAATCTAACAATAATGACTCAAATTTTATTGGGAATGTGAAATCTTGCAATACAGTTTGAACTTTACCCTTGCCATATATTTTAACATATGTTTTTAAATTCTTTGCAACTTGTTTGGCAACCAACCTCGAACCTACAATTTCTATTTCGTTGTCAATGGATTTTTGTTTCGAAAACAAGTCCATTTCCTTTAAAATGTCTTTGCCTGCTGAATTCCCATCTTCATCTTTAATCAAAACCTTAGCATAAATTTCGTAATTAGGAGCTGTATACTTGATGATATTTTTTGCAATAATCAACGACAATATAATCGAAATTGCATAAACCGGCCAATATGCAAAAATGATCCTTTTGATTAAGTCAAATGGATCATTTTTTGTTGGATTCGGTTGTTTAATAGAGTCTAATTTGTCGCTCATTTTATCTTGTAAATATGGATAACATCACAACCAATAACGACAATCCGCTCGTTACCAATGGCCAAATTTGAAATCCTAAACTTGTTGAATTTAATTTAGTTTTATTCGGTTCAACGTATATAAAATCTCCAGGTTGAAGTTGGAAAAATGGACTTTTAAACAACTTTGGATCTGTTAGATTTAGTCGCTTCACAATTCTGTTGTTGCCGTCTTTGCGAATCAATAAAATATTGTCTCGCTTTCCATAAGGAGTTATATCTCCAGCCAAACCAATAACCTGCAAAATATCTGCTTGGGGTGTAGTAATTGTAATTTGACCAGGTCTAGTTACTTCTCCTAATACCGTAATTTGATAGTTTAGAAGTCGCACATTTACAATAGGATTCTTTGTGTATGGTTCCAACATTACCTGCAACATGTCTTTCAACTCGTTGTGCGTCTTTCCTTCTACATAAATAGAACCCAGTCGCGGCATATTGATGGTGCCATTTTCACTCACAAAATATCCCACTACATTGGCCCCTGAATAACTCACTGAATTTGACGCCCCACCACCAGAATTTGATTGGTTGATGATGGCATCTGCTTCAGAGTTCAAACTCGACAAAGAAATGGATAATTGATCGCCTGATTTAATGGTTAAAGGCCTCGTAAAAACAGAGTCAATTGCAGATGTATCTGATATTCCTTTTAAATATACCAGATCTTTGCTCACACCACAAGATGCAAACAAAACAATTGTTGCAATTGTTATAACGACTATATGATTGAAAATCTTCACTTTTGAAACAAATTAACTACTTTTTTGATGAATTTTCGTGACTTGTAGAGTTATTTTTCTTCAAAGCTTCGCCACTTCAGTTACACAAAAGTTTTTGTAACTAATTAATAGTTAAAGTTTTAATCTAAATAATTCCCTCTCAAAAAGGAAAAAATAATTTGATAGATTTAAGTACCTCGCAAAAATACAAATTTCATGCCACCTATTTTACCGCATTTCCGCCACTGACCTTATGTTTAGACATATTAACCACTTAAAAAACATAAGAAAATATCATATCTCTCAAACAAGTGAAGAATTGTCCCTCAAAATCAAACACTCTTTTCATCATTACCTAATTTTGATCTTGTTTTAAGAGGTTCTCCTCGATTACTACCCTAAAACTCGCAGGATTGCCTTATCTTTGCAGTTATGAGTAGAATTGTTGCCATTGTTGGACGACCAAATGTTGGAAAAAGTACCTTGTTTAATCGACTTACCGGCGAAAGAAAAGCCATCGTAGACGATTTTAGCGGAGTAACCAGAGATCGTCACTATGGCCGAAGCGATTGGAACGGAATTGAGTTTACAGTTATTGATACAGGTGGATTTGTTCCACAGTCGTCCGATGTATTCGAAACCGCCATTCGTGAACAAGTTCACATTGCAATTGAAGAAGCTTCAGTAATTGTGTTTGTGGTTGATGTTCAAACAGATGTAAATCCCCTCGACGAAGAATTTGCCAAAATTCTACGCCGTTCCAAAAAACCTGTTTTGCTTTGTGTGAACAAAGTTGATAACGATAAACTTCGTTTAGAAACTTCCACATTCTACACTTTAGGTTTTGATACTTTATATGAAATTTCATCGGCAAATGGTTCAGGTACAGGTGAACTTCTCGACTCAGTTGTAGAATACTTAAAAGACGAACAACCACTTGATGACCATGTTCTTGATTTGCCAAGAATTGCCATTGTAGGCAGACCCAATGTGGGTAAAAGTTCCCTGATAAATTCACTCATGGGCGAAGAACGGAACATTGTTACCGATATCGCAGGCACAACCCGAGACTCTCTCGATACAATCTATAAAGCTTATGGCAAAGAAGTCATTCTCGTAGATACCGCTGGAATACGTAGAAAAAGCAAAGTAAACGAAAATATTGAATTTTATTCAGTAATGCGCTCACTTCGCGCTCTTGAAAATGCAGATGTTGTGGTTCTGGTAATCGATGCCACTCAAGGATTAGAATCTCAAGATCAAAATCTTTTTTGGATGGCACATAGACTTGGAAAAGGAGTCGTAATTTTGGTGAATAAATGGGATTTGGTCGAGAAAGAAACGAACACCCATCTTGAATATACAGCCCATATCCATAGCCAAATTGCACCCTTCGTGGATGTGCCAATTTTGTTCATTTCGGCGCTTACAAAACAACGTTTATACCAAACAATGGAAACCATTTTGGGCGTTTATGATAACCTTACCCAAAAAATTCCTACACGAAAATTAAACGATTATTTACTGCCAATTATGGAAAATACGCCTCCGCCGAGCCGTAAAGGTAAATTCGTTAAAATTAAATATGTTACGCAACTTCCGAGCAAAAGGATGGCGTTCGCCTTGTTCTGCAATTTGCCTCAGTACGTTGCCGAAAGCTACACGCGTTTTATTGAAAACAAAATGCGTGAAGAATTCCCTCTAAAGGGCATTCCTATTAGCTTGTTTTATAGAAAAAAATAGTCTTTTTCTTTTGAGGGACATTGACTGCCAATCTAATATTTTAGTTGAATCATGAAAGATATCAGAGAACTCGATTTGAAGGAATTGGAAAACGCTTTAAAAGAGTTGGGACAACCTTCCTTTCGTGCGAAACAAATTTGGCAATGGTTGTGGCAAAAAGGTGTGAGAAACTTTGAAGACATGACGAATCTATCTAAAGATCTGCGTCAAGTTTTAAAAGACAATTTCACCTTTCATTCAACTGAAATTATTACAGCACAATATTCTTCTGATGGCACCATAAAAGTGGTTTTTCAACTCCATGATGGTAATAAAATTGAGGGTGTACTCATTCCATCAAGAAGCAGAACAACAGCTTGTGTGAGCAGTCAAGTTGGCTGTAGTTTAGATTGTAAATTCTGTGCAACTGGTTATCTCAAAAGAGAAAGAAATTTAACAGCTGCTGAGATTTTTGATCAAGTCATTTTAATTAACGAATTGGCAGAAAAACATCACGGTAAAAAATTAGACAATATCGTATATATGGGTATGGGCGAACCCTTATTGAATTACGCCAATGTTTTGCAAAGTGTAGCAATCATTACAAGCCCCGATGGCTTAGGAATGAGTCCATCAAGAATCACTTTGTCTACTGCCGGAATTGCAAAAATGATTAAAAAACTTGCCGACGATGGTGTGAGAACACATCTCGCCTTGAGTTTGCATTCTGCTAACAATGAAAAACGCAGTGCAATCATGCCAATCAATGAAACAAACAATTTGGAATTATTGGCTGAAGCATTAGGATATTGGTACGAAAAAACGGGCAATAGACCTACTTTGGAGTATACGGTTATTGCTGGTGTGAACGACGGCTTAGAAGAAGAAAAGGAATTGGCAACATTCGCCCGTAAATTTCCATCCAAAATTAATTTAATTGAGTACAACCCCATTTCACTTGCTGAATTTCAACCAACTAGTCGTTTAGAAGCCTTTGCAGAGGGATTGTTATCAAAAAAACTGATTGTAAATGTACGCAGAAGTAGAGGCAAAGATATCGATGCTGCCTGCGGTCAATTGGCCTTAAAATCTTAAAATATTTCTAAATTATAATTCTATCTTTGTATTCTTTTACTTATGATTAATAAAATTATTAAATCTGTTAAATTTCGAAGCTCCAAGTTCTTTCGTAAAATTTCAAAACATGAAGATAATGACCTCAAAACTATTGTTAAAAATTTAAATGTCAACATTGAAACTATTGTTGATATAGGGGCTAATGTTGGAAATACTGTAAAAATGTTTCGTCAGAAATTTCCAAATTCTTCTATTCATGCATTCGAACCTAATCCAACTGTTTTTGAGAAATTAAAAAACAACTGTAAAAATATTAATAGGTTAAATTTAAATAATTCTGGTGTTGGTGATAAAAAGGGAATTTTAACCTTAAACAGACATAGTAACAGTGGTGCAACTTCCTTCAAAAACCCTAATTCTGTAACAAATCCCACTTATTCAGCAAAAATTATTGATCAAATTCAAGTTCCAGTAGTAACTGTGAATGATTATGTAAATGAAAATTCATTGTCGAATATTGATTTATTAAAAATAGATGTTGAAGGATTTGAAATGGAAGTAATCAATGGAATTTCTGAAGATTACTTAAAAAATAATATCAAAATTATTTTGATTGAGGCAAATTTGATTGAGAAAATGATTGGTCAAGGTCTAATTGAAGATATCATCGCAATCTTAAGAAAGAATAATTTTACACTTTTCAATATTTATGACTTACAAGAATCCAACAACTTACAATTGTATATTGTAAATTTGATTTTTGTTAATAACCATGTACTTAAGATTAATTAAAATCTTAAAATAGCATTTTCCAAAACATCGCTTCCCCGCGTTTATCCCAACGCCCACCCCAAATAGATTTCATCTCATTTTTAAAAGTTAGCAAAGAGTACGTTTTTTCCTTTTTCTTTGGCAACAATTTAGATTGAAATCCTTTTGCATGTACCTCCACTTTATCGGCAAACCAAGTGACATTGTATTTGGGTATTCCTACACCCAGAATTGCACCAGGTAGACCACAAATCGCCTCAGGGCCAACTGGGGCCATTAACTCTTCAGCGTAAAATGCGTAAATCAAAATACTATCATTGAACGTGGCTACTGCCTTTCTACAGCTATACCCTGCAATGGTTCTTTTGTCAGTGCTACTTATTTTCCACTTAAATTTAAATGCAGTATCCACAATTTGAAGCTTAACATCCATCACTTCTTTCCTCATTCGGAATGAATCTTTTACTTGAATGATCTCAATACCAGCGACACCCGCATGTAACCACTCAGGTATTTGAGTTGCTTTGTTCTTATCTTCGTCACTCACAACACCCTTGTAATATGAAATTCCATTTTTATACGTCAGTAAATACTGATCATTCACATATTTCGGAATCACTTTCTTCATTTGTTCAGTCCATGGATCATTACCCAACGCCTTATGCAAATTGGTCTTTTTGACATACGAAATGGTAAAAGAATCTAAAAACTGGCCCCTTGAGGGTACAATGAAAATAAAACAAAGAATGAATATCAAATGTCTCATGTTCGAATTACTGATTAATTGAGTTCTCTGAAACTTCATTTTCCTGAATGGTTTTTGGTTTGTTTTTAAATTTATAGACAAACTCAAGTAAAAAATAGCGTTTGAATACTGTATTTGTGTTCTCAAATATTTGATTACCAATTACATTTCGATTATAATTGATATTCTGATTCAACAAATCATTAACCCTCAAACTAAATACATATTCTCTCTTCTTTTTATGAGTGTAACTAATTGATCCATGAATCAATTTATTATTTGGTACATTATAAATTGAAGTTTGTTGCCTAAAATTTGCCTCATAATCTAATGACATCGACCAACCATTGTCCTCATCTTTTTCGTCCTTGGCACTAAAAGAAGTTTTGTTAAATGGCCCCAAATCCAATCCAACTGAAACACTTTGTGTCCAGTTTTGATTGCTAAACCTTTCATAAAAAGTACTGGTGTTGTTGTTTAAATTAAACTCATAATTTATATCAAACGACACAATATTCATATCAAAATAAACGGTTGGACTCAAACTCAAACCTGAACTATTGGTTATGCCTTCAATCCCATTTTGGAGGACTTGGGTTTTACTCCAATACAAATTGGTTTGCAACGATAATTCCATAGGGGTGCCTTTTATCCCTTTCATGATGTAACCATAAACGTAACCGTTTGCATTGTTCTTGCCCATTTCAGTTTTGGAAATGGTTCTTCCTAAGGAATCAATTTGATTTGCTGTAATAAAATTAGATTCATAGACCGTATATCCCCCAGAATAATAATAATACATTTGTTTTAACATGTTACCGTTTCTGAATGTAAACGTATAATTGTGGGACAAACTTTGACCCAAAGAAATATTTCCTTGATTGATAAATAAAGGATTAGAATTATTAATAATCGGTTGCAACTGAAACGCAGAAGGCAGGCTTACTTTTTCTTCATATTTCAAGTCAATAACACCCATTTTGGAAAACATCCACTTCACATTTAGAAATGGTAGATTGGCATAATAATCTTTGTCAATATTCAGGTTCCTCAAATTTTCACTTTGTATAATTGAAGAAATTTGGGGCTTCAATCCTGCGCCAAGAGTCAAAACTTTCGATTTATATTGCAAACCAATGCTTCCATTTATTTGCGATTGGCCGAGCATATAATGATTCCCCAGTGAATCTATCAACGATACCATACCATCTCTGTTGTAAACATTTAACTGATTGTATTGCTTTGAGTTGGAATATACAAAACCTGTTAACAACTCAATTTTTTTAGTAACTGGCTCAATCAAATTCAATGAGCTTGAGAAATTTTCAGTATTGCTATTGTTCTTTCTATATTGATCAAAATAAAATGATGAAAATCCCAATCCATTTTTTAGATAGTTATTCGATAATAAAGCATTGTTTCCCTCCGAATTATTGCGAGAATAAGCACCTGTAAATGTTAATGCTCTTCCTGTCTTTTTAAATTTATGATTGTACTTCAAATCTACATTTGCAGCATACGAAAATCCAGAATCTAAACCATTTCTAAACTGTTTATTAAGGGTGTCAAAATTGATTTTTGAATTGTTTGAATTAATGGAAAATCTGTTTGATCCAGTTAAAGAACCCTTTAAATTCATCACAAAATAATTCATTGAATCAATCTGAAATTCCCATTTGCCTGATGTTCTATACTGATACCTTTTGTTAGTGTCGTTGTTCACAGTATAATTCCACAGTTCATTGTTCTCTATTAACTGAATCCTTTTACTTGTGCTGAAATTGAATACATCTAATTCTCTATACGAAGCATTAAAATTCACTTTGTGTTTGTTCCATTGATTGGAATAGAGGGTTCCTAAATCCAGTGAACGAGGAACACCCGAATTTCTTGAATAATCTAACTGATTTTCTGAACTGTTGTATTCAGTGAAGTACATTCCATCACTAAAATATTGGTTATTGCTCTCCCCAAACTGTTCTTTTTCATTCCAATTCATTCCAACATTGGCCGTATTTCCTCGCAATCCAAAAACACTGAATTTACGCTTATCTTTGAAACTGCTAAAGAGCAACCGTTGCTCATACAAATTGCCTGTACTTTCTTGTTCCTTCATTAAAAAAGGATTATTGGCCAAGGTAATCTTCCCGAAATATCCCTTTTTCGCATCATCTTTTAACTTGATATCGAGGGTTTTGATTTTTTCTGCGCTGTTATCTCCAGTTCGTTTTGATTCTTCAGATTGGGCATCGTAAACAGTAACTTCTTTCACCGATTTGGCATCTAAGTTCTTGGTAGCAACCGTTGGATCATCGCCAAAAAACTCTTCGCCATCTACCAAAACACGTTCTACTTTTTTACCTTGAGCCGTGATTTCACCATTTCGATTCACCTGTAACCCAGGTAATTTCTTAATCAAATCCTCAACTGTTGCATTTGTCCTGGTTTTAAAACTATCGGCAAAATACACCAAGGTATCTCCTTTGAATTTCATTTTTCCACCTTGAGCCCGAATGAGAACAGCATCAATGAGTTGCGACAATTGAATAAAATTAATCATTCCCATATTACGTCTATTTCCTACAATCAGCATATTCTCAGAAAAATCGGCATATCCAGGATAAGTAATCTGTATTTTAATGGAATCTTTTTTGATTAATTTTAACTCAAAGGTTCCATCGGATTTTGTTCTGGTAAATTGAATGAGTGTGCTATCTGCTGGATTGATTGCCATGACAACAGCATTTCCCAAAAATCGATTATTAAAGGAATCAATTACGGTGCCAGTAACAAAATTAGACTGGGCAGTCAATACTCCCGAGCTACAAAAAAATAAAAATAAAGAAAAGAGTAATTTTCTAATCATGAAAGTATAAAACGTAATTTTATGATTAATATTATGTTGTACAAGGTATTCCATAACAAAAAAAGGCTTTTCAGCCTTTTTTTGTTATGATTTAAATTCTCTGTGGTGTGAATCTTCGTATAATCGTTCTTTAGGTAATGCTTTGAAATAATCCCAAGTAATTTTCAAACCTTCAGCCCTGTCAACTTTTGGCTCCCAACCTAAAATTTCTTTTGCTTTGGTAATGTTTGGTTGTCTTTGTTTTGGATCGTCTGTTGGTAATGGATGATAAATCACCTTTTGATCGGTTTCTGTTAGTTTGATAATTTCTTCAGCAAATTGTGCAATGGTAATTTCAGATGGGTTTCCAACATTCACTGGATCAGCGCAATCACTCATTAACAATCTATAAATTCCTTCTACCAAATCGTCTACATAACAGAAACTTCTTGTTTGACTACCATCACCAAACACAGTCAAATCTTCACCCCTTAAGGCCTGTCCCATAAACGCAGGTAAAACGCGACCATCATTAAGGCGCATTCTTGGTCCATAGGTATTGAAAATACGAACAATTCTTGTTTCCAAACCGTGATACGTATGGTAGGCCATTGTAATGGCTTCTTGAAAACGTTTTGCCTCATCATAAACTCCTCTTGGACCAACGGGATTCACATTCCCCCAATAATCTTCGGTTTGAGGATGAACAGTAGGATCGCCATAAACCTCACTCGTACTTGCAACCAAAATTCTTGCTTTTTTAGCCATTGCTAACCCCAACAGATTGTGCGTACCCAAAGAACCTACTTTCAACGTTTGAATTGGAATTTTTAGGTAATCAATAGGGCTTGCTGGAGAAGCAAAATGAAGGATGTATTTGATTTCACCGGGAACATGAACATATTTGCTCACATCGTGATTGTAAAACTCAAATTGCTCAAGCTGAAATAAGTGTTCAATATTTCTTAAATCACCTGTAATGAGATTATCCATCCCAATTACATGGTAACCTTCTTTGATAAATCTATCGCAAAGATGGCTTCCTAGAAAGCCAGCTGCTCCGGTAATTAAAACGCGTTCTCTTTTCATTTAATATCTTGTCTACCAATGCTATAGTAAGTAAATCCATGTTTACGAACTACCTCAAGGTCAAATAAATTTCTACCGTCAAAGATAACCTTTTCGGTCAATAAGGAAGCAATTTTGTCAAAATCCGGTGTTCTAAATTCAGGCCACTCAGTAGCAATAATCAAGAAATCGGCATCTTTTAAGGCTTCATAACTTGTTTCACAAAACTGTACTTTATCGCCTAAAATCTGCTTAACATTGGCCATCGCTTCTGGGTCATAGCAAGAAACTGAGGCACCACGATCCATTATTGCATCAATCATTTCCAACGCTGGAGCTTCTCGAATATCGTCGGTATTTGGTTTGAACGCCAATCCCCACATAGCCACTTTTTTTCCTTTGATATCCCCGAAATGTTGGTCAATTTTCGGCAATAAAGCTTTTTTCTGATCAGCATTTACATCTTCAACTGCTTTTAAAATTTTGAAGTCGTAATTCACTTCAGAAGCGCTATGAACCAAGGCTTTCACGTCTTTAGGGAAACAGCTACCACCATAACCAATACCTGGGAACAAGAAACGCTTACCTATTCTATCGTCGCTACCAACACCTTTACGTACCATGTCTACATCAGCACCAAGCAATTCGCACAAACGTGCAATTTCATTCATGAATGAAATTTTTGTTGCCAAGAAGCTGTTTGCAGCATATTTGGTTAATTCCGCACTGCGGGTATCCATGTGCATCACAGGGTTGCCCTGACGAACATAAGGAGCATACAATTCATCCATCACATCAAATGCTCTTTGTGATGCAGCACCAATTACAACACGGTCGGGCTTCATGAAATCATCTACAGCAACACCTTCACGTAAAAATTCCGGATTCGATACAACATCAAATTCACCAGAGTAATTAGCAGCAATTGCAGCATGCACTTTATCTGCTGTTCCTACTGGAACTGTGCTTTTGTCAACAATCACTTTATACCCGGTCATGATTTTACCCAAATGATCGGCAACTCCCAAAACGTATCTCAAATCAGCTGAACCATCTTCACCCGGAGGGGTTGGCAATGCCAGAAAGATAACCAAACTATCTTTGATTGCATCTTCTAAGTTGGTGGTGAATTTTAAACGACCTTCTTTTAAATTGCGCTTAAATAATACCTCTAAACCTGGCTCAAAAATAGTGATTTGTCCGTTACTTAATCGATCAACTTTGCTTTGATCAATGTCTACACAAATAACATCATTTCCCGTTTCCGCGAAACACGTTCCACTCACCAATCCTACATAACCAGTTCCTACTACAGCTATTTTCATATTAAATATTTTTATACTTTAGGGTAAATTCTCTTATTTTTTGAATGATATATTGTTGATTTTCAATCGTTAATTCGGGACAAATGGGCAAACTCAAGACACATTTACTCAAATTCTCCGACAAAGGTAATACATCTTTTGTTGAATACGCTTGCTGCTTGTGCAATGGTAGCAAATAGTATACCATTGTTGATACTCCAGCATGTAACATGTGTTCCTTCAATGCATTGCGCATCTCTTCTGTTTCCAATTTTAAAGTAAATTGATGATATACATGGGTTGAAAATTGGTTTTTTTGAGGGACAACGACCCCATCGAGATCCGTAAAGGCACGGCAATAACGCTCAGCAATATTTTGACGCTCTGATGTAAATTCTTTTAAATATTTGAGTTTCACGCTCAAAATTGACGCTTGAATGGTATCCAATCTGGAATTTAATCCAATAATATCATGGATATATTTCTTAGACTGACCATGATTGGCAATCATCCGCATTTTTGCGGCTAAATCATCATCATTTGTAAATATTGCACCACCATCTCCAAAGCAACCCAGATTTTTACTTGGGAAGAATGAGGTTGTCCCAATAGTTCCTAAAGTTCCAGCAAACCCTGAAATCCCATCACCACAAAAAATAGCACCAATTGCCTGAGCGTTATCTTCAACAACGTACAACTGATATTTTTCAGCCAATTTGAGCACTTTGGACATATTCACAACTTCACCAAATAGGTGAACTGGGGCGATAGCCTTGGTGTTGGGTCCAATTTTTGATTCAATGGCATCTACATCCATCAAATATCCCTCCGAATCAACATCAATAAATACTGGTACTAAAGCCAATAAATGAAGCACTTCAGCTAAGGCAGCGTAAGCAAATGTTGGAACAATAACTTCTGAACCTACAGGTAAATTGAGCGACATAAATGCAATTTGGAGGGCATCTGTACCATTGGCGCAAGAGATAACATGCTTCACATGAAGCAACTCAGATAGCTCAACTTCAAATTGACGAACAGCGTTTCCTTGTATGTAATCAGCATTCGCCATAGATTGAATCACAGCCTCGTCCAATTCGCCTTTAAAGCGATTGTACTGGGCTTTTAAATTCACCATGGGAATAGTTCGCAACATAAAAGTCGCAAAAATACAATAACTTGAGAGTAAATCTTATAAATTCTTTGTGCGCTGTCTGATTACTTCATAAACGAAAATACCAGAAGCCACTGACACATTCAAGGAGTCAACCCCCGTTGGCATCAACGGAATTTTGCACAATTGGTCACACAACTTCCAGACATCCGTGCTTAATCCAGATTCTTCACTACCCATAACCACTGCAATCGGGCCTTCAAACTTAGACTCAAACAAATTTGTAGCACCTTTTTCTGAGGCACCAACAATATGTAATCCGCTATTTTTCAACAACTTGATGGTTCCATACATGGAATTTGTTCTACATACTGGAATTTTAAACAATGCTCCTGCAGAAGTTTTAATGGCATCCGGACCAATGGCAGCGCCACCTTTTTCTGGCACAACAATGGCATGAACACCTGCGCAAGAAGCCGTTCTAGCGATGGCACCAAAATTTCTTACGTCTGTAATTCCATCTAAAACTAAAATAAAGGGTTCTTCACCTTTTTCATAAGTTTCAGCAATCACATCGTCTAATTTAGCAAAGTCAACCGCTGAAATAGCCACCACAATTCCTTGGTGATTTCCCCTCACCAAAGAGTTTAACTTTTGAGTTGGAACTTGTTTCCAAATGATCTTGCGGTCTCGCAACATCATCAAAATGTCTTTTAATTGTCCTTGTAAAACACCCTCCTGTATCCAAACCTTATCAATGGTTTTACCCGATTCTAAAGCTTCAATTACTGGATGAACTCCGTAAACAAATGAATCTTTTTTTTGTAATGTATCTTTTCTAAACATAAAAAAAGTCCCGCCGAAAGGCGGGACACTCTAAATTCTTATTTTTAAAACAATCCAGCCGACAATCGCTTATATTCGGCCGACCAAGCCATTTTATTCTTTTGGTTGGCTGCTTCAATTGCACGATTAATGAAATATTGACTGTTGTTTAATTCTCTGCTGAATACTTGGTTATTGTCATTTTTATCTAACAATTTTTTATAGAATCTTCCATATTGAACATTCTCTTTTACACTTTCATCCAATACTAGTTTTGCATTCTTTTCATCACCTAACGCCAAGAAAGCTACCCCAAACTCGGTTCTATACTCTCTGCGCATTGGCAATACAGTTTGCGGAATTTCTTTCATGATGTGTGTCAATACTTCTAAACCGCGTTTCTTGTAGTTTGGAATACTGTCTTTATAGAAATTGTAATAATCTGCAGCACTCGCGAAACCTTTAACCGGAGAAGTTACAAAAGCCATTGGAACCTCTTGCCCGTTCATTTTCATTTTACCAGTTCTCATTCCTTCAGCCATCTGCTCTAAACTGTTAATTTTTTCGATATAATAATTTGCGAGCAACAACGACATTTGTTGAATATCATTTGGAACGTAGGCCGCTTTATCGTCTAAGAAGAAGTTGCTCTTGTCTTTCATTCCATAATATTTATAACGCTTCACGAGGTTGTTGTAAAGTTTAAATTCTTGAATTCTGGTTGGTTGCCCTCTATCAGCTCCACCTTTAATTGGAACAAAACGGTATACCAAACCTTCTAATTGCAGATAATTATTCAAAAATCCGAAATCATATCCTGAAACTGAAGTAAAGTAAATTGGGCGTTTCCAACCTTCTTTTGCCATTGTTGATACCAAATCATACATCACCAAATCACCTTTTGACAATCTGCCAGCGGCAATGTCTATATTGATGGTATCTTCAATCAAGTTTGCTTCTGCTGGAGAAACAATACCATTGGCAAGAACCGCATTTTTATCAACTTTGATGAAAAATTTACTTCCATTCCAATTAATTCCTTTGGTTTCACCACCATTTTTTGCTTTTTGATCTTGCATTTCTTTGATGATGGTCGAAAGTTCGCGGCGCATCGGATATTCTTCATTGTTAATTTGAATACCATAGGGAGATTCAAAGCTACCGGTTTGTAAGTCTTCTTTCTTCCAAGTAAGCGGCAAAGGCGATGACTCATAGACAGTGTCCTTCAAAATCATGCTATACCAATCCGTTGGCAAAAGGGATTGGTTAATGATTCTAACGTCGGTACGATAACCTTCTACGTTTTGAGCATACCACAATGGGTAAGTATCATTATCACCATTACAGAACAATACTGCATTTTTCTCCAATGATCCCAAGAAATTCTTGGCCATATCAATTCCAATGTACCTGCCTGAACGGTCATGATCATCCCAGTTTTGGTAACCCATATTAACCGGAACCAATACCAAACTCAAAGCGGCAGCACCAACTGCTGCAGCACCTTTCAAATATTTCTGCAAGGCTTCGGCCAAAGCAATTACACCCAAACCAATCCAGATACAGAAAATTTGGAACGACCCCACAACAGCGTAATCACGCTCACGAGGCTCTGTTGGTGGTTGATTCGTGTATACAATAATCAATAAGCCAGTGAAGATAAACATGGTCATCACCAACCAAAAATCATGCTTCTTTTTTCCATATTGCAAAACCAAACCTAAAATACCCAAAATTAAAGGCAAGAAGAAATATGCATTCTTCGCCTTTTGATCTTTGTAATAGTCAGGAATGTCCTTCATTGGACCAATATTGATATTGTCAACAAAAGGAATTCCAGAATACCAATTTCCATCGATTTGACCATTCCCTGAAACTGCTTGTTGGTCATTGAATCTACCCACAAAGTTCCAAGCAAAATATCTCAAATACATATATCGAATTTGATGTGTAAAGAAAAACTTCATGTTGTTACCAAACGATGGCGCCGTGTATTCCAACATTTGAATTTCAGCTTTTTCTTGTTCGGTCAAAGCGCGACCTGAATTTTGCAATTCATCAATTCTATTTTGAACATCATCCATGCCGCTGAGTTCGCGATAACCTCTGAAATGACGCTGCTCCATTGAACCCATACGAGGAAAAATAGTATTGAAATTTTCAGCCCTGCCATCTCCATCGATATCCATAGGTTCAAACAAAGTTTCGATGTTCTCATCACCCTCTTCATAACGCTCCTTTGATTTGAAATAGCGACGAGCTTTTTCTTTTTGTCCTGTTGCGGGAGCATTGAAATATGGTCCGTACAACAAAGGTCTATCACCATACTGTTCACGTGTGATGTAACCATAAAATTTGAAAGGATCCTCTGGATTGTTCATGTCGATAGCTGGATTTGCCATGCTTCGAATCACCACCATTGCGTAAGACGAATATCCAAAAATGATGAATCCAGCACTTAAAATAATCACATTCCAATTGTGACTTGCTTTTTTATGCGACCACATCAACAAGTAAACAATTGCTGCAACAATTAATGCAATTGCAACGATGGCACCACTGTAAAACGGCATGCCAAATCCATTCACAAACATTTTATCTAAGTTTGCCAACAGCCATGGAATACCTGGATAAACGATTTTCATTACAAATCCAAGCGCCACACCGCTCCCTATTAGAGCCATGATTACACCTTTAGGAGTAACGGTATATTTTTTGAAATAATATGCCAAACAAACGGTTGGAATAACAAGTAAGTTCAACATATGCGTTCCCAATGCCAAACCAATCATGAATCCAATGAATACAATCCAGCGGTCTACCAATTTACTATCTTCAGTGGTATACCATCTTAATAACGCCCAAAAGGTGAGGGACGTAAAAAACGAACTCAATGCATAAACCTCGGCCTCAACTGCACTAAACCAAAAAGAATCTAAGAAAGTATTGGTTAAAGCAGCCACAATACCCGCAGAAACAACCAGCATTGTTTTGTTTTTGTTCTCGTCAGAAACCAACTTCTGAGCAAACATCACTGTAATCCAGTAAGTGAACATAACACAACCCGCAGAAGCAACAGCAGAAAGCATGTTTACCCAGAAACCAACGTTTTCAGGGGTGCTCGCGAAGAGGGAGAAAATCCTTCCTATCATCAAAAACAAAGGTGCCCCAGGAGGGTGAACCACTTGTAATTTGTATGCTGCAGAAGCAAATTCACCACAATCCCACAAACTAACCGATGGCTCTAACGTGAGTGTGTAAACAACCAAAGAGATGGCAAACATTAGCCAACCCATGATTACATTTAATCGAGAAATTGAATTCATCGTATGATTTTTGTTTATTATTTAATTATTTAAAAGGCGAAAATAAGGATTCCTTATGCCAAAAGGAAACCTTTTATACAAATTTAATCTGTGAATCTTAAAGTTTTACCGAATTCGTACACACTTGTAAACGAGTGAGTACTTTTTCAATTCCCAACAAAGCAAGCATTTCAAATATTGGAGGACCCATTGCAACACCCGAAACTGCAACCCTTAAAGGTTGTAAAATTTCTCCTGTTTTAATGCCTTTCATCTCACAAAACTGCTTGAAACTTGCTTCAAATTCTATATGACTATGGCAATTCTGATCCAAGAAATATTGTCCTAATTCCTGAATCAAACCGTTTGTTTCTGGCTTCCACTTTTTACGAATCACTTCCTCATCAAAAACAGTTGGTTCAATGAAGAAATAAGATGAAGCATCGGGAATTTCTCTCGCAAATTGATATTTTTCCCTCATCATAGAAACAATCGTTTCGACATAACCGCGCTCTACATTTCCGTATTTCTGCGAAAAAATTCCCTCTATACTTTCGTAAATTTCGCCAACGGATTTTTGATTTAAGTATTGCTGATTGAACCAAAATGCCTTGTTGACATCGAATTTTGCGCCACTTTTGCTCACTCTTTCCAATGAAAATGCCTCTATCAATTCATCCATGCTGAAAATCTCTTGATTGTCGCTCGGATGCCATCCCAATAACGCCAACATGTTGGCTACAGCTTCCGGATAATAACCTGATTCTCTGTAACCTGAACTCTTTTCACCCGTTTTAGGGTCTGTCCAATCAATAGGGAACACCGGGAAACCCAAACGATCACCATCTCTCTTGCTCAATTTCCCATTTCCTTCAGGCTTTAATAACAAAGGCAAATGCGCAAAATTTGGCATTTTTTCTTCCCATCCTAAATATCTGTATAACATCACATGCAATGGAGCACTAGGCAACCATTCCTCTCCCCTGATTACATGTGAAATTTCCATTAAATAATCATCAACAACATTCGCCAAATGATACGTTGGCATTCCATCGCCTTTCAATAACACTTTATCATCCATGGTGCTGGTATTCACCGACACCCATCCCCGAATTACATCGTGAAAACGCACCTCCTCTTTTCTAGGTAGTTTGATTCTTATTACATAGTTGTCGCCACGCTCTAAACGTTCTTTCACCTCATCAGCCGACAAGGTCAAAGAATTTTTCATGCCCATTCTGCTCACAGCATCGTATGCAGGTTGCATCTTTGAAGCTTCCAAACGCTTGCGCATTTGCTCCAAATCTTCCTCAGTGTCAAACGCGTAATACGCAAGTCCCTCTTCAATCAAACGCTCTGCATATTGACGGTACATAGGTTTGCGCTCACTTTGCCTGTATGGAGCATGTGGTCCGCCTTGTTCTGGTCCCTCATCAATTTCAATACCCACCCATTTCAAGCTTTCGCGGATATACTCTTCAGCACCAGGAACAAAACGATTTTGATCGGTATCCTCAATTCTAAGGATCATGGTTCCACCATGCTTACGAGCCAATAAATAATTATAAAGTGCAGTTCTAACACCACCAATGTGTAAGGGTCCAGTAGGACTCGGAGCAAAACGTACGCGAACAGGTCTTTCGGTTGACATAAAAATTGAAAAGTGCAAAGATACGGAAACAAAGTTGTTTTGTATCTTTGCACCATGAATCTAATTGAACAAGTTAACGCTGGCATCATCACTGCCATGAAAGCAAAGGAAGCCGACAGACTTAGAGCCTTGCGCGGTATAAAAAGTGCCTTTTTATTGCTTCAAACTGGCGAAGGTGTTACCGAGGTAACCGATGAAATGTGCATCAAAGCACTTCAAAAACTTGCAAAACAACGCAAAGATTCTTTGGAAATCTATCAAACTCAAGGCCGTGAAGACCTCGCCGCAGTTGAGTCTGCTGAACTTGCAATCATTGAAGAATTCTTGCCAGCTCAAATGAGTGAAACCGAAGTTCGTGAAAAAGTACAAGCCATTATCAAAGAATCTGGATTGTCGGGTGCAGCAAATATGGGAAAAGTGATTCCCTTGGCTATGAAAGCGCTAAGCGGTCAAGCCGACGGTAAGTTGATTTCACAACTCGTGAAAGAGCTATTGAACTAATCTAATTTCATGAACAAAGCCAATGCGGCTTTGTGATCACCCTGATCTACCAATTTCTTGGCGGTGGCATGAACATCGCCAAGACCGTATTGCTCCCACGCTGCTGAAATTTCATCGGCATTAGGCCACTCGGCCAAACATCCTATCTTGCCAATATCATTGGCCGACAAAACTTCACTGCTTTTCAATGATTCTGGCAAGGCATCATAACCAATGGTTTTTTGCATGGGTTGCGACAATTCAAACAAATTAGTTTCGTCGGTTTTACAGTACCAACTTCCTCCCAATCGGCCAACCAAGTTCATTTTATGTTGGTCAATTTTTCCATCTGCATTCAACACCGCTTCATTAATGTGCAATCGCACTACTTTGCAAATCACCAAATTACCAGCACCTCCGCCTGTTCCCATTTCCTTTACCTCAATGACTTCGCATTCCATTTGAACGGGACTTTCAGCCACCCTAAATGGTTTTACCAATTCGGAATTCACAGGGGTAAACCCCGCTTTTTCAAATTCACTCACTCCGTATTCCCATGGTGCAGCAGCCAAATTCATTTTGTTTACCATATCCAAGGAAACCACATTAATTACCACTTGTGGCACTGCTTTCACATTCAAATAAGTGTGTTTGGGCGTACCATCTCTGCCACTGTTGTTTGGAGCAAAAACCACAATTGGTGGATTTGCACTAAATACATTGAAAAAACTAAATGGAGCCAAATTAGGCATGCCATCAGCACTGATTGTACTTGCAAAACAAATTGGTCGTGGACCAATGCTGCCAATTAAAAATTGATGCAGTTGTGGAATCGGTGTTTCTTCAGGTTTTACGGTTAACATCTTTATCAAATTATATGGCCCATCTTGGCTCTTTTTGTATCTAAATATTTGGCATTGTGCGGATTAGGCTGCACCAGCAAGGGCACATTCTCCACAATTTCCAAGCCATATCCAATCAAACCCGTTCTCTTTTTAGGATTATTACTCATCAAACGTATTTTGGTGATCCCCATGTCGCGGATGATCTGAGCACCCACCCCGTAATCGCGTTCATCCATGCCAAATCCGAGTTGCAAGTTCGCTTCAACCGTGTCTAAGCCTTGCTCTTGCAATTTATATGCCTTCAGTTTGTTTAATAGCCCAATTCCACGTCCCTCCTGATTCATATACACAATAATCCCTTTTCCTTCGGCTTCAATACGTTCCATGGCTTTTTCGAGTTGTTCGCCGCAATCGCATCTACAGCTACCAAAAATATCACCCGTTAGGCAGCTGCTATGAACCCTAACCAATACAGGCTCATCGGCTTCCCAGGTGCCTTTCATTAAAACCAAATGTTCCTGATCCGTATCTTTTTGTTTGTAAGCAACCAAGTCAAAATCGCCAAATTTTGTTGGCATTTGCACAGAAATTTCCCTTCTAATCAAGCTTTCATGTGCAATTCTATATTTGATGAGTTGTTCGATACTCACAATTTTCAATTGAAACTTTTGAGCCACCGTAACCAAATCAGGCAAACGCGCCATTGTACCATCTTCGTTCAAAATCTCTACAATACAGCCCGCAGGCTCAAATCCTGCCATTCTCGCCAAATCAATGGCAGCCTCTGTATGTCCAGCTCTTCTTAAAACACCTTCTTTTTTCGCTCTTAGCGGAAAAATATGTCCGGGTTTTCCAAGCTCCTCAGGATTCACATTGGGGTCAATCAATGCCATGATGGTTTTAGACCTGTCTTGAGCTGAAATTCCAGTAGTACAACCATGTCCCAACAAATCAACACTCACCGTAAAAGCAGTTTCATGTGTTGCGGTATTTTTACCAACCATCATATCCAAACCCAATTCTTCACAACGCTCTTCTGTTAGTGGAACGCAAATCAAACCACGTCCTTCCTTGGCCATAAAATTCACCAATTCTGAGGTCATATTGCGGGCAGCTGTTAAAAAATCACCTTCGTTTTCACGGTCTTCATCATCAACAACAATCACAACTTTTCCATTTTTAATATCTTCAATGGCTTCTTCAATGGTATTTAAAACAATGGTGCTCTGTGTAGACATAGTCAATTTTTTTACAAATTTACAACCTAAATCGCGCTCTTTCTTTTTTTTATTTTGGGGGATAAAAAACTGTGAAATTATTGCGTACTTCGAGTCATGAATCTCCCGAACAAACAATCCGTGATTGTTGCCATCAAGAATAAAATATCCGCAACGAAGGCAAATATTACCGAAAGCCTTGAATCTGAAAGATTTGCCATTCAGCAGGAAACAAAAAGTAGCGCTGGCGACAAATATGAAACGCAACGGGAAATGATTCAAGCTGATATCAGAAGATCTGAAGCCCAACTAGAAGAAACCAAAATAAATGAAGAAATGATGGAACATTTCCACGATTTTAAAGGCGCTGTTATTTTGGGTACGTTGGTGCAACTTTCGCAAGGCAACAACCAACTTTTCGTTTTTATTGGACCTGCGGTTGGAGATGTTTTGGTTGAGAAACAAAAAATCAAAGTCATTTCTTCTATTTCGCCATTTGGTCAACTTCTTATGGGGAAAAAATTGGGTGATGTAATCAATTTCAATCAAAAATCTTTTCAGATTGTAGATTGTTATTAACTTTACACCAATTTAAATCTCATGAATTCAGAAACATACCTGAGTAACCTCGGACATACGCAAAAGCATTATTACCAAGAAGGCGTTACCCTTTCTTATGAATTTCGCAAATCTCAATTGTTGTTGTTGAAAAGTGCAATTGAGGCATACCAAGATGAAATTATTGAGGCGCTGAGTGAAGATTTAGGAAAATCTGAATTTGAATCTTACACCACTGAAATTGGATTTGTGCTGAGTGAAATCAACTATACCATCAAGCACTTACACCGCTGGATGAAGCCTCAAAAACCAACTTCACCCATGGCTCTTTTCCCATCGAAAAGCAGTATCATCAACCAACCTTATGGCAAATGTTTGATCATTGCTCCGTGGAACTATCCTTTCCAATTGCAAATTGCTCCACTCATTGCGGCCATAGCAGGTGGAAATACAGCTTTATTGAAGCCTTCAGAATTAACACCCAATACTGCCTCTCTGTTGTCTAAAATGATTCGGTCCACATTTTCGGAAAGTTATATAGACATTATCGAAGGAAATGGTGCCGAAATTGTGCCTCTTGCCATAGATCAATACCAACCCAATCTTATTTTATTCACTGGTTCAACAGCAGTTGGACGAATCATTGCTCAGCATGCTGCAAAATACCTCATTCCAACAATTTTGGAACTCGGTGGAAAAAGCCCTTGTATTGTAGACGGCTCAACCCCTGTTAAAACAACTGCCAAGCGAATTTTAATGGGTAAAACAATCAACGCAGGACAAACTTGCGTAGCCCCTGATTATGTGTTGGTATATGAAAAGTTCGCCCATGAATTCGTAGATTCCATGAAGCATGCCATCGATGATTTTTATGGCAAAGACATTGAAGAATCAACCGATTACACAAAAATCGTAAACGAACACCATTTCAATCGGTTAATCAAATTACTCGATGGATGTGAAATTCTTCACGGGGGAAACCACAACATAGAAAAACTCTTTATAGAACCTACCCTGGTAAAAGTTAATAACCTCGATCATCCTATCATGAAGGAAGAAATATTTGGACCCATTTTGCCTATCATTTCTTTCCAAAATGAAGAAGAATTGTATCAAATCATTGAGAAAAATCCAAATCCTCTCGCTCTCTACATCTTTTCTTCCAACAAATCTTTGACTCAAAGAATCACTCAAAAAGTTTCTTTTGGTGGGGGATGTGTGAACAATACCCTCATGCATCTGGTAACTCCTGAAATGCCCTTTGGTGGTGTAGGTAACAGCGGACAAGGATCATACCATGGAAAATTTGGTTTCGATGCTTTCACCCACAAAAAGAGTGTTTTAAAAACAGGATTCTGGTTCGACCTCAAACAGAAATACCCACCTTACAGTGCAGGTGCTCTCAAACTAATCAAAAAATTTCTATGATATTATAAACGTTGGAATCCTTGATTTGCAACATTTAAAACCAATTTTTGATTCAAAGGTTGAACTACCAAATCCATTGATTCCATCGGAATTACCCCCAACAAGCATCCTTCACCAATAACGTAAGCACCTATAAAACACTTTCTTCCCATATAATCAATCCGAACAGGACCAACATAGGGAACCTTTACATCCATGTTGTTAGCTAAAGTGACCATTTGATAGTCAATTACTTCCAACTCCAAAGAGATTTGAATTGCTTCAGAAACACACAAATGATAAGATCCTGTATCGACCAAACTGTTGATTTCAATTGGTTGAATCTTAGGTTTTCTAGGATTACTGAGTAATATTTTTGCGTGTGTAAGTCCCATGGTTTTTCAAAAATACTGAAAACCCAAGTAAAAAAAGGATGATGATAAAACTGAAAAACAGTGAAAAGATTTGCAAAAAATGCAAATTATCCTTCCAATAAATCTTTTAATACTTCGTAGGTTTTGTCTGCATTTGGCAACATCACCGCTTCCATACCCATATTGAGGGGAACAGCTGGAATATCTTTGCTTCCCAAGGTTTGCACAGGCGCATCTAAATACCTAAAACAATCGCGACTAATTCTACCCGCAAGTGCTTCTGCAAAGCTATTTGTGATGGTTTCTTCGGTAAGCACCAAAATCTTTCCGTGTTTTTTTGTCAGAGCATATACCGCCTCTTGATCGTATGGCGCCAATGTTCTCAAGTCTAAAATCTCCACGTTTCCTTGAAGTTTTTTAGCAGCTGCCAAAGCCCAATACACACCCATTCCATAAGTTACAACACCCACAGTTTCACCCATTTCCAAGGCTTCTTCCGAACATTCTAAAACCACACGTGCTTTACCAAATGGAATCACATAATCTTCCGATGGTTCTGGTGTTTTTGCCAAATCTGTTCCCGGAACTTTGCTCCAGTAAAGTCCTTTGTGTTCAAACATCACCACAGGATTCGGATCATAAAATGCAGCTTTCATCAGTCCTTTCATATCTGCTGCGTTACTCGGATATGCAATTTTAATACCTTTGATGGGCAACAAACTGCTTTCAACGGTTCCAGAATGGTAAGGACCTCCCCCACCATATGCTCCTGTGGGTATACGTATAACGCTAGCCACTGGGAATTTACCCATACTCAAGTAACAACTCTTCGATAGTTCTGTAACAAGTTGATTGACACCTGGCCAAATATAATCAGCGAATTGAATTTCTACGATCGGTTTACAACCCACAGCACTCATTCCGGCCGTACTTCCAACAATATACGCTTCTTGAATGGGAGTATTGAAAATGCGTTTTCTGCCATATTTGTCCGATAAAGTTGCTGCCTCTCTAAAAACACCTCCCAAACGATGACCAACATCTTGTCCGTACAACAAAGCTTCTGGATGTTTTTTTAATATTTCATCAACAGCAAACAAAGCAGCATCCACCATCATGATAGGTTCTTTACCCTCTGGAGCGCGTTCCCCTTTTTCTTCCAAAATGGTGGTTGGAGCTTCCACATGGTCGAATAAAGTAGATGCTTCCGGATCCGGCGCCGCTTTGGCCTCCTCAAAGTCAGCATGTACCCTCGCTTTCGCTTTAATGGCTATTTCTTCTAAATTATCGTTGGTCTCAGCCAAACTTAAAAGCAATTGTTCCAATTTAGGCAATGGATCTTGCCTCATGTGCTTTTCTAAATCATCTCTATACCACTCACTTCTCACCCCGCTGGTGTGATGTCCAAGCAATGGCACTTTAGCATGCACCAACATTGGTTCACGGTTGGTTCTTACATAGTCAATGGCACGTTTCATTTCGTCATGACATTGCACAAAATCCGATCCATTAATTCGTACCCTACGTAGCCCTTTGAATCCCAATGCATATTCAAAAGCGTCCATGGCGCGCATTTCATCGCCACTAGCCGATATTCCCCAATCGTTATCTTGAATCAAGAAAATAATTGGAAGTTTATGTAGAACGGCCATTTGCAATGCTTCAGCAACTTCACCTTCGGTCACTGAACCGTCCCCCAAAGAAACCAAAACAATTGGTTTTTCTGCGCTGGTTATTAAGTTTTGATCTTCTAAGTATTTAATACCATGAGCAGCCCCAGTTGCAGGAATGGCTTGCATACCTGTTGCGCTGCTTTGATGTGGCATTTTAGGCATATCAGGACGCTTCAACGAAGGATGCGCATAATATGTTCTTCCACCACTGAAAGGGTCATCGGCCTTTGCCAATAATTGCAACATGAGCTCTTTCGGCTTCATTCCCATCGAAAGCAACATGCTCTCATCTCGGTAATATGGATATACGTAATCGATTGGCTTTAAATGAAAACCAGCAGCAATTTGTATGGCTTCATGTCCTTTCGATGTACTGTGTACATACTTCGTTATGGGTCTATTCTCCTCATAAATTGCAGCCATTGCACGGGCAGTTTGCATCAGATCCCATGCTTTCAAAAGAACATCTTTTTCAACCATTGTTTTACACTGCAAGTTTACGCATTTTTAAGATTTAAAATTAAATTGATTTTTGCATCTTTCGCAACAGGTGTTTCAATATTCATTCCAAATACCTTATCTTGCACCGATTAACACTTGATTGACATATGATTAAACAACTACTTGTTATAATTTTTCTAAGCAGTTTTTGTCCACTTTTTTCCCAAACACCACTCAACGGAAAAATCATCGATAAAGCCACACAAAAAGGCATTGTAGCAAGCATCTACTCGTTAGATCCTTACAACATCGACCAAAATGGAACAGGCAATAGCTTACCCTCAGGTGAATTCATCGTTGAATCTAATGAATATGGTCAATTTACCCTTCCAAACACTCCAAAAAATAACACAAAATTCTCAATCAATGTACAAGGTGAATCTTTTGAAGTTACCTACAACAACCAAAATCCTTGGAACATTGAAATTAAACTTGATTTAGAGAAAATTGGGCAAGTCAATATCAAACAAAACCGATTGAAAGAAAAGCTCAAAGAATCTCCTCTCACAGTTGAGAGTATGACCTCTCAAAGCATCAAAGAAACCCCTGCTTCTGACTTTTACGAGGCACTTGGACATCTAAAAGGTGTAGATGTGACAGCTGCTAGCTTGGGTTTTAGAATTGTAAATACCAGAGGTTTCAATTCTACTTCTCCCGTGAGAACTCTTCAAATTATTGATGGTGTCGACAATCAAAGTCCAGGTTTGAACTTTTCACTTGGTAACTTTTTAGGGGCTTCTGAACTCGATGTAAACAACCAAGAAATTGTAGTTGGCGCAAGTTCAGCATTTTATGGACCAGGTGCATTCAATGGCGTTATTAGCATCACTACTAAAGACCCATGGAAGACTCCAGGATTTAGCTACAAATTCAAAGTAGGCGAACGTCAGTTGATGGAAAATTCATTGCGCTATGCCCACGTTTTTAAATCCAAAAAAGGAAGAGATCTTTTTGCAATTAAAGCAAACTTCTACTATATGAAGGCTTATGATTGGGAAGCAAACAACCAAGATCCTGTTAAAGGTACCTTGCACAACGCAAGCAACCCCGGAGGTTACGATGCTGTTAACCGCTATGGCGATGAAATTCCAGGTCCCGGTGAATACAATAAAACTTCTTTGTCGGGTATGTTCGACTTCCCGGGATTGGGACAGTTTTACAGAGAGGGATACTGGGAAAAAGACATTGTTGATTACAATACTTACAATCTCAAATCATCATTTACCTTGGCTGCTAAACCATTTAAAAACAAATCAATGGAATTCATTTACCAAACCAATTTTGGTATGGGTACCACTGTTTATCAAGGCGATAATCGATATAGCCTTAACGACATTCGATTCTGGCAAAATCGATTTGAATTTAAGCACAGAAACGGTTTCGTTAGGGTTTACGCTACACAAGAAGATGCAGGCAATACTTACGACGCTGTTTTTACGGCCCTAATCCTACAACAAAAAGCCAAGCCTTCAGATTTATGGGGTGGTGACTACCAAAGTGCCTGGAAAACTTATTATGCCAACAAAGTGAAAAAATTGGCTGGTTATCCAACAATTTATCCGTTTCAAAATCCAAAACTTTTTGCCGACAGTGTGAATATGGTCATCAACAACAACAAAGATCTCATTCAACAATGGCAAGATGAATGTAGAAAAATTGCCAATAAATGGTCAAACTTCCAAAATAGACCTCACAATTCAGTTACATACGACAAATATGAAGTGGGTACCGCAAGATTTGATTCCCTTAAAAACGACATTACCAATAGAAAGAGTTTTGGTGAAGGCGGAAGCGGATTTTTCGACAAAAGTGCGCTCTATCATGCCCAGGCTGAGCATCGTTTCAATCTAAACAAACGTAACATAATTGTAGTAGGGATGAATGGTAGATTGTATAGACCCAACACACAAGGTACCATTTTTTCTGATACAAATGGAAGAGTCATTCAAAATAGTGAAGCCGGAGCATATACAGGTTATGAAAACAAATCCTTCAACGATCGACTCAAGCTCAATGCCACATTAAGAGTTGATAAAAATATCAATTTCCCTTTCATCTATTCACCTGCGTTTTCTGCTGTTTACACACCCGATAAAACTACCTATTACAGGCTCTCTCTCACCAGTGGTGTCCGAAATCCAACTTTGGCTGATCAATATTTATACTACAATGTTGGTAGAGCAATCTTGCTTGGAAATATCTCAGGCTATCAAAATTTGGTGACACTATCATCGTTGGGAGATTATTTCCTCGATCCAATAAAAGACATTAAAAAGTTGAATTACTTTAACGTGGATCCAGTTCGTCCTGAGAAGGTAAAAAGCGTTGAATTTGGATATAAATCGTTTTTATTAGACAACAAAATAAACGTTGACTTGAGTACGTATTACTCTTACTATGAAGACTTTATCGGCTACAAAATAGGGTTTGATCCAAAATTCAACAACATTTTAAAAAATGAAATTATTGGGGGACAAGTGTATCGAATTGCAACCAATGCCATCACTACAGTTACAACCGTTGGTGCTTCGTTTGGTGTCAATTATTTCTTCAAAGAAAAATACACCCTTGGATTCAATTACTCTTTCAACCAACTAAACAAAAAAGACAATTCAGACCCCATTATTCCAGCATTTAACACACCAAAGAACAAATTCAACGTAAGCTTTGGAGGCTCGCAATTGGAATACAAGAAAATCAAAAATGTATCTTTTAATGTGAATTTTAAATGGATTGAGGGTTTTGTTTACGAAGGTTCTCCTCAATTTACAGGTGACGTTCCTACCTATTGGATGGTTGATGCCATGGTCTCTAAAGAGCTTCCGAAATACCATGCGCAAATCAAAGTTGGTGCTTCCAATTTAACCAATAATATGGCTTTACAAGTATATGGTGGACCGCGAATTGGGAGAATGGCTTACGCCAGTTTACTTTTCGATATTTCTTACACAGACATGAAAAATAACTTCAAAAAGTAACTTGACTTTTAAAATTAATAGAATACATTTGTTGTTAACAATCAATTAAATTCAAACAAACGAATCAATATGAAAAAACAATTACTACTGTTATCACTCACGTTAACAGCAATTTGTGC